>JBKJMA010000217.1:0-6002 GCA_046596505.1 Sphingomicrobium sp. | reverse complement strand
CTCCACGAGCGCAGGATGAATTCCTGGATCGAGGAGCCTGGTGAAGATCGGCACCACCGCCGCGCAGAAGAAATTATTCTTCAACCTGCGGCGGATGAAGAACCAGATCGAGGCGTTCGAGGAAGGCGATCTCAAGCCGGCCGACGTCACCAAGATCGCGACCGACTTGGGCGTGACCGAGGCCGAGGTCATCTCGATGAACCGCCGAATGGGAATGGGCGGCGACACCAGCCTCAATGCGCCCTTGCGCGGCGACGAGGGCGGCGAGAGCCAGTGGCAGGATTTTCTCGTCAGCACGGACCCGCTGCAGGACGAGATCCTGGCTGACAGCGAGGAGCGCCAAGTGCGTCACGACCTGCTGGTGCAGGCGCTGGAGGGGCTCAACGAGCGCGAGAAGACGATCCTGACCGAGAGGCGGCTGGTTGACGAGCCCAAGACGCTCGAGGATCTGAGCAAGGTGTTCGGGGTCAGCCGCGAGCGCATCCGCCAGATCGAGGTGCGTGCGTTCGAGAAGCTGCAGGCAGGGCTGATCCGCCTCGCCACCGACCAGCGATTGTTGCCCGTAGCGGCCTAGTTCGCCTGCGAGTCTTTGCCCCGGAACAACAAGGGTCTCGGCGCCTCGGTAGGCAAGTCGGCTCGCTGTCCGCGATGCGCGCTACCGGCGACTGACCCCTCTTGCCAAGCGCCCGCGACGGGCCGACGCTACTCTCCTTCGGAGCGCGCAGTGGCCGCTTCAGCGACTCGCGCGCCCGCCAAAACGGACGAGAGGAGAGTCGCATGCCCAATGATTCGGAGAGAGCACCTAACGGCACTCGAGTCATCGCCCTGGTCGGACCGGCCGGGGCGGGCAAAACCAGTTTGGCCGAAGCCCTGTTGTTCGCCGCCGGGACGATCGACCGGCAGGGCGGACCCGGCGCGACGGTCGGCGACGCCAGCCCCGAGGCGCGCAGCCGGGGCGGATCGACCGAGGTAAATCTGCTGCGGTTCGACTATTTGGGCCAATCGTTCGGGGTAGTCGATGCGCCGGGATCGGTCGGCTTTGCGGCCGACGCCGCGCGCGCGGTGGCGGTCGCGGACCTCGCCATCGTCGTCGTCGATCCCGACCCGGCGCGTGCCGCACTCGCCGCACCGGCGCTGCGGATGCTCGACGAGCAGGGCATTCCGCACTTTCTGTTCGTCAACCGCATCGACCAAGCGCGGG
This sequence comes from Sphingomicrobium sp., assembly GCA_046596505.1. Lineage (GTDB taxonomy): Bacteria > Pseudomonadota > Alphaproteobacteria > Sphingomonadales > Sphingomonadaceae > Sphingomicrobium. Next base: position 4,801 of record JBKJMA010000217.1, on the reverse strand, counting down.
GGCGGATCCGCGACTTGCTCACCGCGCTGCAGTCGATGAGCGTGTCGCCGCTGATTGCACGGCAGATTCCGATTCGCGAAAATGACAAGGTCACGGGCTTCGTCGATCTCGCGCTCGAGCGGGCGTTTCATTACGAGCCGGGCAAGCCATCGCGGCGGATCGAAATCCCGGAAGAGGTCGCGGCACGGGAAGCAGAGGCGCGCGGGCAAATGCTCGAGCAGCTCGCCGACCACGACGATGCCCTCCTCGAGCAATTGCTTTTGGATGAGACCCCCGAGCCGGCGACAATCTTCGCCGATCTTGTACGCGAAACCGGCGACAACCTCGGCGTGTCGGTGCTGTTCGGCTCGGCGACGAGCGGCTGGGGAATTCGGCGCCTGCTCAAGGCACTGCGCCACGAGACTCCATCGCCCGACCAGACCGGGCGACGGCTCGACGTCGTCGCGCCGTCGCTGTTCGCGTTCAAGGTCAGCCACGGCGGCGCAATCGGGCGACTGGTGTTCGCCCGCGCGCTTGGCCGAGATATCGGCGAGGGAGCCGAGTTGAACGCGTCGTCGGGGGGTCGCGCCCGGCTCGGCGCGTTGTTCCAGGTCCAGGGCGACAAGCCCACCAAGACCAGCCAGGCGCGCCTTGGCGACCTCGTTGCAATCGCCAAGGTCGATGGGGTTCGAGCGGGCGACTGGCTGTCGACCGGACCGTTGCCGCCACCACTCGCGCTCGACCCCCCGCTGCGAAACTGCGCGCTGGCGATCGAGCCTGCCGACCGCAAGGATGACGTTCGCCTGTCGACCGCACTGGCCCGGCTGATCGAGGAGGATAGCGCGCTGACGCTCGAGCAGGACGACCATGAAATGCGCCTGCGCGGGGTTAACGACGAGCATCTCAAGACCGTACTTGCGCGGCTCATGCGGCGCTACGGCGTCGAGGTGAAGAGCCGCGCGCCGCACATCCCCTACCGTGAATCGATCCGCCGCCACGTCACCCAGCGCGGTCGGCACAAGAAGCAGTCGGGCGGGCACGGCCAGTTCGGCGACGTGGTTATCGAAATCGCGCCGGTCGCGCGCGGTGAGGGCTTTCGCTTCACCGAGAAGATCAGTGGGGGTGCCGTGCCGAAACAGTGGATTCCCGCGGTCGAGCAAGGGGTGCGCGAGGCGTTGGCGAAGGGGCCGATGGGCTTCCCGGTGGTCGATGTCGCGGTGACCCTCCTCGATGGCAGCTATCACAGCGTTGATTCGAGCGAACTGGCGTTTCGCATGGCCGGGCGGATCGCGATGGGCGAAGCACTCGGCCAGGCCGCCGCGCACCTGCTCGAACCGGTCCATCGGCTGGTGATCGTCACCCCGTCGTCGGCGACGAGCAAGGTGAGCTCGGCGGTGGCAAGCCGGCGCGGGCAGATGCTTGGGCTGGCCCCGCGCGACGGTTGGACCGGGTGGGACCGGATCGAGGCGCTGGTGCCGGCCAACGAACTTGACGGGCTCGAAGCCGAGCTGCGATCGTTGAGCCACGGCCTGGCGACCTATGAAGCGACGTTCGACCATCTTGCCGAGCTGAACGGTCCCCTGGCGGAGAAAGTGATCAAGGAGCGGGTGACCGAGACGGCCTAGTTCATTGATTGGAGCCTGATACACGCTAGCCACGGAGCGACGGGACGACCGCAATCGGACGCCAGTCGGCAAGATCGTGCTGGCGGGCGAAGTCTGGCGGGAACCCTTCGCCGCGGCTGATCCCGCCGGTAATGTAAATGCAGTCGATGCCGTAGCGCGCGGCGCCGAGCACGTCGGTGACGAGACCGTCGCCGATCGCCAGCACACGGTCGCGCGGTGGGTTTCCAGCGAGGCCGAGCGCGTGGTCATAGATCGCCGGATAGGGCTTACCGTACCAGCAGACGCGGCCGCCGATCGCTTCGTACGCATCGGCCAGCGCGCCGGCGCACAGCTCTGGGGAAGCGCCGACCATTACGACGCGGTCGGGGTTGAGACAGTGGAGCAACACGTCGCTGGCCGCGAGTGCTTCGAGTTCGGCGGAGTAGTCGGCGATCATGTCGCGACGCTCGTCGAGGCCGGTGCAGGCGAGGTCGGTGAAGCCCCCGGCGGCGATCCGCAGCCCGGCGCGCTCGAGATCGAGGCGGTCAGCGCGCGTGCCGATCAGGCCAACCGGCGCGCCGAGCTTCTTCAGTGCGTCCATCCCCGCCTGCCCGCCGGTCGAGATGCCGTGATAGGTGGCGCGCGGCAGGCCAAGCGCGTCGAGCTGGGCGCGGACCGTGTCGGCGGTTCGTGGGGCGTTGGTGACGAGGATCGTCGCCCGTCCCTCCCCGGCCCAGCCGAGCAGCCGGTCGGCGGCGCCCGGGTTCAGCCGCACGCCGTCATGAACGACCCCCCAGATGTCGCACAGGATGGTCGAGTAGCGCGGGTCGAGCGTGTCGAGTGGGGATCCGGTCATCGTGGCCCCCTAACCGCTGGCGTTGCTCGCCGCAAAGCTTGACGCCCGGCGCGGCAACGGCTTGTCAGGAGATCAGACTTTGAGAGGATCCGGCTTGGCCAAGAAACTGACGCGCTTCATCCTGTTCGCGCTTGTGCTGGGGATCATCGCCGGCTGGGCGATCAATTCGGCGATCGACGACGGTACGCCGGCGGCGGCGGCGCAGCTCAAGGATATCGCCGGCTATTTCTCGATCGTCACCGCGCTGTTCCTGCGGCTGATCAAGATGATCATCGCGCCGCTGGTGTTCTCGACATTGGTCGTCGGGATAGCGCACATGGGCGACGTCGCCACGCTCGGGCGCGTCGGCTTGCGCTCGCTCGGCTGGTTCATCTTCGCCAGCCTGATTTCGCTGTCGCTCGGGCTGGTGCTCGTCAACCTGCTCCAGCCCGGCGTTGGAATCGGCCTGCCGCTGCCCGACGTCACCGCCGCGAGTGGCCTCGACAAGGCGGCGTTCAACCTCAAGGACTTCATCAGCCACCTCGTGCCGGCTTCGGTGATCGACGCGATGGCGAAGAACGAGATCTTGCCGATCGTCATCTTCTCGCTCTTCTTCGGGGTCGCGATCACGGCGCTCGGCGAACGCGCGCGGCCGCTGGTGCGCGGGATCGAGGCGCTGGTTCAGGTCATGCTGCAGGTCACCGACTATGTCATGCGCGCGGCGCCGTTCGCGGTGTTCGCGGCGGTGGCGAGCGCGATCGTCGAGCAGGGCCCGAGCGTTTTGTTCAGCCTCGGGCGGTTCGTCGGCAGCTTCTATTTCGGGCTGGCGCTGCTGTGGGGGATCCTGATCGGGATTGCGTTCCTCGCGCAGGGACGGCGCGCGCGCGACCTGCTGCGCTATATCCGCGACCCGATCGTGTTGGCCTTCTCGACCGCCTCGTCGGAGGCCGCCTATCCGCGCACGCTTGAGGCGCTGGAGCGGTTCGGGGTGCCGCCGCGGATCGCCAGCTTCGTCCTGCCGCTGGGCTATTCGTTCAACCTCGACGGGTCGATGATGTACATGACCTTCGCGTCGATCTTCATTGCGCAGGCCTATGGCATCGACCTCAGCATCGGGCAGGAAATCACTATGCTGCTGGTGCTGATGATCACGTCGAAGGGCATGGCAGGAGTGCCACGCGCAAGCCTCGTGGTGATCGCTGCAACGCTGTCGATGTTCCGTATTCCCGAGGCGGGGCTGCTGCTGATCCTGGCGGTCGACCATTTCCTCGACATGGGGCGGTCGGCGACCAATGTCGTCGGCAATGCCGTCGCTGCGGTGCTGGTCGCCGGCTGGGAGGGTGAGCTCGACCCCGAGCGACCGATCGACGTCGAGCCGCCGCATGCACCAAGCCATGTCCCCCCGTTGGCTCCCGGCACCGAGCCGGGAGCCTGACGGATCATTCGTCGTCGGGCGTGTCGCCGACCATCAGTGCTTCACCGACCTCGTCCTTCTTGCCGCGCACCGCATTTTCGATGCGCAGGGCGATCTCGGGATTTTCCTTGAGGTAGGTCTTGGCGTTCTCGCGGCCCTGGCCGATGCGAACCGAATCGTAGCTGAGCCAGGCGCCCGACTTGTCGACGATCCCGGCCTTGACCCCGAGGTCGAGAATCTCGCCGACCTTCGAAATGCCTTCGCCGTACATGATGTCGAATTCGACCTGCTTAAACGGCGGCGCGACCTTGTTCTTGACGACCTTTACCCGGGTGGTGTTGCCGACGATGTCGTCGCGATCCTTGATCTGCCCGGTGCGGCGGATATCGAGGCGAACGCTGGCATAGAATTTGAGCGCGTTGCCGCCGGTCGTGGTCTCGGGATTGCCGTACATCACGCCGATCTTCATCCGCAGCTGGTTGATAAAGATGACGATGCACTTGGAGCGACTGATCGAGCCGGTCAGCTTGCGCAGCGACTGGCTCATCAAGCGGGCCTGGAGGCCGACATGGCTGTCGCCCATCTCGCCCTCGATCTCGGCGCGGGGGACGAGCGCGGCGACCGAATCGATCACCAGGACGTCGATCGCGTTCGACCGAACCAGCGTATCGACGATCTCAAGCGCCTGCTCGCCGGTGTCGGGCTGCGAGACGATGAGATTGTCGATGTCGACGCCCAGTTTCTTGGCATAGCCGGGATCGAGCGCATGTTCGGCATCGACGAAGGCGGCGGTTCCGCCGGTCTTTTGCGCCTCGGCGATCACGTGCAGCGCAAGCGTCGTCTTGCCCGAGCTTTCCGGTCCGTAAATCTCGATCACCCGCCCACGCGGCAGGCCGCCGACGCCAAGCGCGATGTCGAGCCCCAGGCTACCGGTCGAGACGGTGTCAATCTCGATCTTCTCGCGGCTAC
>JBKJMA010000035.1:0-6355 GCA_046596505.1 Sphingomicrobium sp. | reverse complement strand
TCGACGGGTCGGGCAAGGTCGACATCGTCGCGGGCGGGTATGAGGATTGGGCCAGGCGCAAGAACACCCCCCCCCTGAAAGGGAGGGGCGACTCGCCAAAGGCGAGCGGGGGTGGGTTAAGTGCCGGTCGGACTGTCCCCACCGCAAACAAACCCACCCCTCCGCCGCTTCGCGCCTCCCCCCCTGCCTCAAGCGGGAAGGGTAAACTCTCGTACAAGGACCAGCGCGACCTCGACCGCCTCCCGGCCGAGATCGACGGCATCGAAGCCGACATCGCCCGCGCCGAAGAGACGCTCGCCGACCCCGATCTCTATACCCGCGACCCCAAGCGCTTCGCCGCCCTCACCGCCGCAATCGACGCCAAGCGCGCCGACAAGGAAGCCGCCGAACTGCGCTGGCTCGAAGTCGCCGAAATGGCGGAGCAGCTTGGCGGATAGGTTTCGCGAGGCGTCGGCCTAAGATCATATAGTGGCCGTTCGGGACATTCCGACTAAATCTTGAAAGAGGTCGGTTGAAAACGCGCAAAACGTAAATTGATTGATCAATGACCGGATTTTCACCAGTCCTAAAACCTCTCGCCTTATGGCGTTTCCGAATTGGCCACGAACCCGTGAGCTGCCCACATTTTGGAGTATCCGGTGCAATCAACCGACATAGGCGCAATGAGTGGGCTTGAACTCCTGCAAGCGCTGGTCGACCAGAGACTGCGCTCTCCGCCAATGGCGGAAACGATGGGTTTCGCGCTCACCGCAGTGAGCGAGGGCGAAGCCGAGTTCCAATGCAAGATCACTCGTCGCCACCTTAATCCATTCGGGACGGTTCACGGCGGCGTCGCCTTGGCCTTGCTCGATAGCGCGGCGGGGTGCGCCTTGCACACGCTCCTCCTGCCGGGCGTCGGTTATGCCAGCATCGAGACCAAGGTAAATTACACCGCACCGCTTACGCTGGACAGCGGCACCGTTCGTGCCGTCGGTCGCGTTCTCTCGAAAGGGAAAACGATCGCGACCGCCGAGGCAAAGCTGTACGGGGAGAACGACCGGCTGGTGGCGCACGGCTCGTCTACCTTGATGATCCTGCCGAAAATCAAGTGGGCTGACTGCTGAAGCTGGCGAGTGAAGCCATGACTGCAGCCGCCTTCATGGCCGCTAGCGACCACTAGCCGACATTGTCGATTTTGCTGTCCTACAGCACCCCGGTCGTGAGACGGGTACCTATCGCGAGTCGTTCGCGGTTGCTGTTGCTTGCTTACCGGAAACTGCCCGCGATTAACCTACGTCACCGTGAACATTCGGAACATTCGCCGACCCCGGCCACGTCCCGGCAAGCGCTGAGAGGCTGACTTTCGACTGACCTTCCGACCCTACCGCCGCCGCGCGAACATGATCAGCGCGACGCCGACCACCGCCAGGATCGCCCCGCGTGTCGCCCACGGCCGCTGGTCGAGCATGAAGCTCGATGCCGGCCAGTGGACCACCCCGGTGCCCTGTCCGACCCACAATATCCCCATCAGCAGCGCAAACACCCCGACGATCAGCAGCAAGGTCTTCATGGTCAATCCCCTCGTTCGAAGTGCGCGCCTAACACGGACGAAGCTAGCCACGTTACTCAACGCCCCGCAAGCGTCGATTAGGTCTGCAGATGATATTGCTTGAGCAGGTCGTAAAGCGTGGGCCGGCTGATCCCGAGCAATTTGGCCGCGCCCGAGATATTATTCTCGGTCCGGGTCAGCGCCTGGCGGATCGCGCGGCGGTCGGCGACTTCGCGCGCGGCGCGCAGGTTGAGCGCGACGTCGCGCTCGTCGGGGTCGCTGCCTTTTGCGCCGGGGAGGTCGAGATCGGCCGCGCCGACCATCTTGCCGTCGGCCATGATCACCGCGCGTTTCAGCCGGTTCTCCAGTTCGCGGACATTGCCCGGCCACGGATAGGCGTCGATCGCGGCGAGCGCATCGGGGGCGAGGCCCTGAACCCGCGGGTTGAGTTCGCGCGCGTATCGCGTGGCGAAATGTCTCGCGAGCAGGACCGAATCGCCGGGACGCTCGGCGAGGCTGGGGATTTTCACCACGATTTCGGCGAGGCGGTAGTAAAGGTCCTCGCGGAACCGCCCGTCGGCCTGCATCGCGTCGAGATCCTGGTGGGTCGCGCACACGATCCGCGTGTCGACCGCGATCGGCGTCCGTCCGCCGATCCGCTCGATCACCCGCTCCTGGAGGAAACGCAGCAATTTCACTTGGAGCGGAAGGGGGATGTCGCCGACCTCGTCGAGGAACAGCGTTCCCCCCTGCGCCAGCTCGATCTTGCCCGGGGTCGTCTTGACCGCCCCGGTGAAGGCGCCGCGTTCATAGCCGAACAGCTCGGCCTCGAGCAGGTTTTCGGGGATCGCGGCGCAGTTGATGGCGACAAATTCTCGCCGCGCGCGCGGCGACAGTTCGTGCACCGCCCGCGCCAGCAATTCCTTGCCGGTGCCCGATGCGCCGAGCAGCATGACCGACACGTCGGCGCCGGCAACGCGCTCGATGGTGCGCGCAACCTTCGTCATTTCGGGCGCGGCGCTGAGCAGCGAGCCCAGGATGGTATCGCCGCCGCCCTGCTCCTCGAGCAGCCGGTTCTCGCGCTCGATCGCCTGGAGGTGGAATGCGCGCGCGACGATCAGTCCGAGCTCGTCGATGTCGACCGGCTTGCGATAGAAATCATAGGCTCCGAGCGCGATTGCCTTCAACGCGGACTCGCGCGCGCCGTGGCCCGACGCGACGATCACCTTGGTGTCGGGTTTCAGCGCCAATATCTCGGTCAACGTCGCAAACCCCTCCGCCGTCCCGTCGGGATCGGGCGGCAAGCCGAGGTCGAGCGTGACTACCGCTGGCTCATGCGCGCGCAATTGCTCGATCGCCGAGGTGCGGTCGCTGGCGACGATCACCCGATAGCCCTCATAAGCCCACTTCAACTGGCGCTGGAGCCCCTCGTCATCCTCGATGATCAACAGCACGGGCAGTTCAGGTGTGTCGGTCATGCGATCTTCCGTTGTGGGGTCGGGTGGCGGCCCTGCGCGGGCTCGGCGGCGATGAGGTGAATGACGAACTGGCTGCCCTTGCCGGGTGTCGAGGTGACCGTTAGCCGCCCGCCCATCGCGGTGATCAGCGCGCGCGACTCGAACGCGCCGACGCCGAAGCCGCCATCCTTGGTCGATGCAAACGGCTGGAACAGGCGGTGGCGGACGAACTCGGCGTCCATGCCAATCCCGCTGTCGATGATGGTGATGGCAATCTCGTCGCCGTCGGCGGTGACGCGGACCGTGACCGGGGCGCCGCTATCCGACGCGTCGATCGCGTTCTGGAGCAAATGCCCGACCGCTTGCTCGAGCCCCGACGGATCGACCATCGCCCATAGCGACGTATCGCCGAGCAATCGCACCGGGTGGTCGCGGCGCTTGGCGGCGATCGCGGCGGACAGCAGGTCGCGCAGCGGGGTCGGCTCGGCCCGCTCGCGCCGCGCGCCTCCTTGGGGAGCGAGCCGGGCAAGCAGGTCGTTCATCTTGCCGACCGAACTCTTCAGCGTCGCGACCATGTCGGCGCGAAAATCGGGGTTGTCGGCGTGGCGCTCGGCGTTGCGCGACAGCAACGATAATTGGCTGACGAGATTCTTCACGTCGTGGAGGATGAAGGCGAAGCGGCGGTTGAATTCCTCGAACCGCTGGGCGTTGAGCAGCGCTTCCTGGCCGTGCGCTTCGGCGAGGCTCGATGCCGCCTGCCGCCCGGCGGTGCGCAGCAGGTCGAAATCCTCCCAGTCGAGCGAGCGGCGGTAATCGGGCGCGGCGAGGAGGACGAAGCCGACCAGCCGCTCATGGTGGATCAGCGGCACGCCGACCCAGGCGACCGCGTCGTCGATCATGAAGTCGGGGACGTCGAGCGGTCGATCCTCATGGCCATGCCGAACCGCGTCGAGGTCGACAATCCGGCCCTCCGCCTCGACCCCGCGCCAGAAGGCGGCGGCGGGGCGCGGATCGCCGGCGGCGAGCGGCTTGCCCGGCCAGTTCCACGCCGCCGCGGGATCGATCGCGCCAGCCTCGTCGGCGACCAGCAGCAGCCCGCCGGGCGCGTCGAGGATATCGGCGAACGCTTTCACCACCCGCTCGCCGAGCGGCGCGGCCTCGGCACCGCTTCGGCCGATCGTGCCGGTGAAGCGCAGCCACTCGGCGCGATAGTCATAGCGATGTTCGAAGAAATGCTTGGCCAGCTTAACTTTGAACCAGGCACGCGCGCGCGACGACGGCAGCAGGACCATCGCCCCGATGGTCAAGATGACGATTGCGCCGACCGTAAGTCCCTGGCTCCAGTCCCATCCGGTCCCTTCGAGCGCAGTGGCGAGGATCGCCATCACCGCGAAATAGGCGCAGATTGCCAACAGCGAGAGCGACTGGAAGGCGGCGGTCCGCGACAAGCGGATCCGCCAGCCCTGCTCTTGCCCACCGCTCAGCGCGAACAGCGGCACGGTCGCGGCGACCAAAAGGCCACGCCACGTCAACAGGCTGTCGGCCAGCGGCGCGCCCAGATAGGCGAAGGTGTAGAGGTTGAGATCATAGCCCCACGACAGCGCCAGTGCGAACATCGCCAGGCGGATCGGCCCACGGCTCGACGGTGCCGCCTGCGCGTACACATTGTGGACGATAATCAGCGCGCCCGCCGCCATCACCACGCGGAGCAATCGCGAGGTCTGGTCGAAGGCTTGGGCGACGTCGGCGGGCACTGTCGCGGCGATCGTCAGGATATTCAGGACCAGCTGGCACCCGATCACCAGTGCCTCCGCGCCGAGTACCAGGCGCACGCCGCCCGCCGGCGCCTCTTCGATCCGCTCGGGCGCGGCGAGGCCATAGAGAAGCGCGATCCAGACGAGGTTGCGGAAGGTCTCCGCCAGCACCGCCAGCGGCGAGGCGGGACCGCCGATCGCCGCGAGCCAAGCCCACGCCGCAGTCAGCAAGTAGGCGGCGAGGAGCAGCGCCTGGCTGCGATCGCTGACGCCGGTCCGCAGCCGCCACAGCAGCAGCGACGCGAAGGCGGCGGCCGCCATCGCGTGCGTCCAGAAGCTGAGCACCGGCTCGACTGTCAATTCGCCCGACATGGCGCGCACTGTCGGCAAAATTTACAAAGAAGTGGTGAACGCTTGGCGAAACAGCCGTTTTTCGGCAAGGCGGTGCCCACGGGAGAAGGCGATGACGAAGCGGATGATGGGGTCGAGCGGGATCGAGGTCGCCAAGCTCGCACTGGGCGGGAACGTGTTCGGCTGGACCGCCGACGAGGCGACGAGCTTCGCCATTCTCGATGCCTTCGTCGATGCCGGCGGCACCATGATCGACACCGCTGACGGCTATTCGGCCTGGGTGCCCGGCAATAAGGGTGGCGAGAGCGAGACGATTATCGGCAAATGGCTAAAGCAGCCCGGCAAGCGGAACCGGGTCGTCATCGCAACCAAGGTCGGCTTCATGGCCGGGCTCGCGCCCGACATAATCGCTTCGGCGTGCGACGCCTCCCTTGCGCGCCTCGGGATCGAAACGATCGACCTTTATTACCAGCACAAGGATGACGAGAAGGTGCCGCTGGCCGACAGCCTTGGCGCGATCGACGCCTTGGTAAAGGCGGGCAAGGTGCGGGCGATAGGCCTGTCCAACTTCACGGCGCCGCGAATCGAGGAGGCGTTGCACGTCGCGCACCATGCGGGGCTGACGGTACCGAGCGCTTACCAAGGCTGGTACAACATGCTTGAGCGGCAAAAGTTCGAAGAGGCGATTGCCGCCGTGGTGCTTGGCCAGGGGCTGGCGATGTTTCCCTTTTACGGCCTGGCCAACGGGTTCCTGACCGGCAAGTACCGGTCGCAAACCGACCTCGGGAAATCGGTTCGTGGTTTACGAAACGTCGAGTATTTCGAGGGCAAGGGACCAAAGGTACTGGCCGCGCTCGATGAGGTGTCGCGTGAGAGCGGAGCGTCGCTCGCCGCGATCGCGCTGGCGTGGACGATGGCCCAGCCCGGGATTACCGCGCCGATCGCGAGCGCAACAAGCCTCGCGCAGGTCGAGGAGCAGGTGGCTGCGTTAACGTTGACGCTGACGCCCGGCCAGATCGAGCTGCTGGATCGCGTGAGCGAGTAGCTATCCGGCCGGAACCAGCTCGATAACGTCGATCTGAGATTCGAACGTCGGTCGCGGTATCAGCAGCCGCCAGCGCCGCGGGCCGATCCGCTCGACATAGCCCGCCACGTCGCGGTCGGGGTCGCCGCCATATTGCATCGCGCGATTCTCTTCGCTGAGCATCAGCGTACCGAGGAAGATGGTGCGCAGTGCATCTCCGGGGAAGATCAGTCCGACCTGC
>JBKJMA010000165.1:0-2786 GCA_046596505.1 Sphingomicrobium sp. | reverse complement strand
CATGCGACGACCCACGCCGACCCGGTCTACACGATCGACGGGGTGATCCATTATTGCGTGGCGAACATGCCCGGGGCGGTGGCCCGGACGAGTGCGTTCGCGCTCAACAATGCGACGCTGCCGTTCGCGCTCAAGCTGGCGAACCTGGGCGCCGACAAGGCGATGGCACAGGACCCCCACCTCGCCAACGGCCTCAACGTGTCGGGCGGCAAGATCCGCCACCAGGCCGTCGCCGAAGCGCTCGACTTGAAGTTCGAAGCAGCGTGAGCCGGCTGCACTGGCCCAACCGTTTGGAGAGACTTTGATGACCGATCTTCTCGGCCTGCTGATCGACGGCGCGTATCAGCGCGGCGAGGGCGAGCCCGAACAGGTCAATGACCCCACCGACGGCAGTATGATCGTCAGCTTGGCCGGGGCCAGCCGCGCCCAGGTCGATAACGCCGTCGCCGCCGCCGATCGCGCTTTCCCGATCTGGTCGGGATTCTCGCCCAAGGAACGATCGTTGGCGATGCTCAAGATCGCCGACCGCATCGAAGCGAAGCAGGACGAGCTGGCCGAGCTGGAAATGCGCAATTGCGGCAAGCCGCTCGCCACCGCACGCGCGGTCGACGTCGGCAACACCGTCGATGTGTTCCGCTTTTTCGCCGGCGCGCTGCGGACGATCGGCGGAGTGCCTGCGGGCGAGTATCGGTCCGGCTACACCTCGATGCTACGCCGCGACCCGCTTGGCGTGATCGCCGGGATCGCGCCTTGGAACTACCCGTTGATGATGGCCGCGTGGAAGGTCGCGCCGGCGATCGCGGCGGGCAATACGGTGGTCCTCAAACCGTCCGAGCATACCCCGCTGACCGCGCTCAAGCTGGCCGAGATCTGCGCCGAATTCCTTCCCGCCGGCGTGGTCAACCTCGTCACTGGCAACGGTTCGGATGTCGGCGCCAGCCTCGTCGCGCATCGCAAGGTGCGGATGGTGTCGCTGACCGGCGACATCGCTACCGGGCGCAAGATCCTCGAGGCGGTCGCGCCGACGATCAAGCGCACCCATTTCGAGCTTGGCGGCAAGGCGCCGGTGATTGTGCTCGACGACGCCGACATCGACGCCGCGGCCGAAGGGATCGTCGACGCCGGCTATTACAACGCCGGGCAGGACTGCACCGCCGCCTCGCGAGTCTATGCCCAGGCCGGGATCGAGACAAAGCTCATCGCCGCGATCGAACAGCGCATCAACGCGCTCACCATGGGCGATCCGCGCCACCCTGCGACCAGCCTTGGCCCGCTGATCACCGAGCGCCAGCGCGACCGGGTCGAAGGCTTCGTTCGCCGCGCGGTGACTGACGCCGGGGCCGAACTGGTGACTGGCGGCAATCCCGGCGAGGGCGCCGGCTTCTTCTTCCAGCCCACTCTCATCGCCGGTGCCAAGCACAGTGACGAAATCGTCCAGCGCGAGGTGTTCGGCCCGGTCGTCTCGGTCACCCGCTTCACCGACATTGCGCAGGTCGTCGACTGGGCCAACGACAGCGACTACGGCCTCGCCTCGTCGATCTGGACACGCGACATCGGCAAGGCCGGGGCGATCGCGGCCAAGCTCCAATATGGTGTGACATGGATCAACACCCACAGCGTCAACGTCAGCGAAATGCCTCATGGCGGGGTCAAGTCGTCGGGCTACGGGTCAGACCTGTCGATCTATTGCCTCGAACACTATACTACCCCGCGTCATATCATGTTCAAGCATTGAGGTTCGCGTGAGCGCGCGCCCCGTCCTCGGCATCATCTGCTGCACCCGCCGGGTCGGGAGCGAGCCGGCGCAGGCGGTGATGGAGCGCTATGTCCGCTCGGCGATGATGCACGCCGACGTCGCCGCGCTGCTCGTGCCGTCGCTGCCCGACCTGATGACCGCCGCCGAGGTCGCGCCGCGGCTCGATGGCATCCTGATGACCGGCAGCCCGTCGAACGTCGAATCGGCGCGCTATGGCGATGACGGCGGCGACGGCCCATTCGACCCCGCGCGCGACGAGATCGCGCTTAGCCTGATCGAGGCGATGGGCAATTTGAGACGCCCGGTGTTCGGAATCTGCCGCGGCTTCCAGGAAATCAACGTTGCGCTGGGCGGGACGCTGCGCCGCGACACCAGCGCCAGCGCCGACCTCATCCCCCATCACGCGCCCGACGGCGCCGGCTTTGGCGCGATGTTCGACCATCGCCACGGCGTAACCCTCGCGCCCGGCGGTATCCTGGCCGCCGCGCTTGGCCGCGATGCGCTCGAGGTCAACTCGGTCCATTACCAGGGCGTAGGCACCCTCGCACTGGGGCTCCGGATCGAAGCCCGCTCCCCCGACGGGCTGGTCGAAGCCTATTCCACCCACAATAACGGCGCGCCGCTGCTTGCCGTCCAGTGGCATCCCGAATGGGACGCCGACACAAACCCCGACAGCAAGGCCTTCTTCGCGTTGCTCGGCCGCGCGCTGCGCGGTGACCCTCTAACCTCGCAAGGACAACGCCCATGACCCGCGCCCCCCGCAACTACGACATCGCCGAGCTGCGGCGCCTCGACGTTGCCCACCACCTCCCGGCGCAGCAGGATTACAAGCTGATCGAGGATATGGGCGCGAGCCGCATCGTCACCCATGCCGACGGCTGCTACATCCACGACGGTGACGGCAACCGCATCCTCGACGGGATGGCAGGGCTGTGGTGCGTCACCATCGGCTATGGCCGCGACGAACTGGCCGACGTCGCCGCCGAGCAGATGCGCGAGCTGCCCTTTTACAACACCTTCTTCAAGACCG
>JBKJMA010000162.1:0-6219 GCA_046596505.1 Sphingomicrobium sp. | reverse complement strand
CAATGGCAAGGTCGCCGATCCGGCCGACATCCTGTCGCTCGACGCCGACGTGATCAGCCCGTGCGCGCTTGGTGCGATCCTCACCGAGCAGTCGATCGCCGCGCTCAACACGCCGATCATCGCCGGTGGCGCCAACAACCAGCTCGCTACTCCTGAGGACGGCGAGCGGATCCACGCCCGCGGCATCCTTTACGCCCCCGATTACGTCATCAACGCCGGCGGGATGATCAACGTCTCGACCGAATATATCCGCGACGGCGATGCCTCGCTCGTCCGTCGGCGGATCGAGGCCATCCCGAGCCGGCTCGAGCAGATATGGGTGGAGAGCGCCTCATCGGGCCGCAACCCGGCGGCAGTCGCGGACGCGACGGCCCAGGCGTTGATAGGGCGCTCATCGGCCGCCGATTGATTGTCAAAGGCCGGACTTAAGTCATTGTCCGACCTCTTCATTTGCTATTTTTGGCCGTCACGTCTATATTCCGCGGGCTACCAGTTGCCTGATCGGGTCTGGCTCTACGAGTCCTCTTCCTCTTCTCCGCTGCTTCTAGCTGGCGGACGATCGTCGTCCGGCCGCATGGGAAAAGGACCCCAGACATGATTTCAGGAACCGTAAAATTCTTCAATACCGACAAGGGCTTTGGTTTCATCAAGCCCGATGATGGCACGAACGACGCGTTCGTCCACATCAGCGCCGTCCAGGCCGCCGGCATGCAGACGCTCAACACCGACCAGCGCGTGTCGTATGAGCTCGAGCCCGACCGTCGTGGCCGCGTCAGCGCCGTCAACCTCCAGGCCGCCTAACCAGCGGTTCGGGTCTGCTCCTTCCGGGGCCAGATCTGAATGAACTTCCCGGCCCCTTCGTCAGAGGGGGCCGGTTCGTTTTAGAAGCTTCCATATCCCCGAAGAGGAGACGACCAATGTCCAGCCAATCCCTCTTCTTCGCCGAACGCCGCGATGCCGAACAAAAGCTCGCCGAAGGCTCGGCCCTCGCGAATGTCCGCGACAATCACCTGCGCGCCGCCGCCGCATGGGATGTGCTCGCCTCGCGCTCGATCAAGGGCGACCGCCTCCGCGCCGAAGAACAGCGCCGCAAGGACGAGATTGCGCAAATCCCGGTCTCGCATGACCCGGTGGCGCAACTCTAGGCATCCGTCTTCGGGCCAGACCCAAAGCAGTTCCCTCCAGCGTCCGGACGGGCTACTCGGCACTCTCCGATGCACGCCCTCGCCAATCCCGCCCGTTTCCTGCGCTTCGCCCGCCCTGCCACCCTATGGTGCCTCGGCGTCGGGTTGCTGCTCGTCTTGGCTGGCATCGGCGGCGGGTTGTTCATCACCCCGCCCGACTATCTGCAGGGCGAGACCGTCCGCATCCTCTACATCCACGTCCCCGCTGCCTGGCTCGGCATGACCGGGTGGGGCGCGATTGCCGCCGCCTCGGTCAGCCAGCTCGTCTGGCGCCACCCGCTCTCGGCAATCGCCGGCCGCGCCACGGCCCCGGCGGGCGCGACCTTCGCCGGCGCGTGCCTCGTCACCGGATCGATCTGGGGCCGCCCGACGTGGGGCACCGGGTGGGAGTGGGACGGCCGCCTGACCTCGATGCTGATCCTGTTCTTCCTCTACCTCGGCTACATCGCGCTGGCATCGGCCGAGCGCGAACGCGGCGGAGAAGGGCGCATGACCGCCATCTTCGGGCTGGTCGGCGCGATCAACCTGCCGATCATCCATTATTCGGTGCTGTGGTGGCGCACGCTCCACCAGGGGCAGAGCATCACCCTTGGCGGCTCGACCATCGCGCCCGCGCTGCTGTGGCCGTTGCCGCTGACGATGCTCGGGTTCACCGCCCTGTTCGCCGCTGCGGTCTTGATGCGGATGCGCGCCGAGCTCGCCGAACTCCGCGTCGAGGCGCGTCTCCGCCGGGCGTCGAGCGAATGAACCCGTGGCCGTTCGTCATCGCCGCCTATGCGGTGACCCTGCTCGCCACCGCCGGGCTGCTGATTTGGGCCGCGTCATCGATGCGCCGTGCCGAGCGTGCCGGGAACGCGCTTCAACGAACCGGCGCATGAAGCCCAAGCATCAGCGGCTGATCCTGCTGATCGTCGCGCTCGCCGCGGTGTCCGGCGCGGTATTGCTCGCGATGTGGGGCCTGCGCGACCGGGCGTCCTATTTCTACACCGCGAGTGACATCGTGTCGGGCAAGGCGACGGGGCAGGGCGACCGCACTGTCCGCCTCGGCGGGATGGTCGAAAAGGGCTCGCTGACCCGCGCTGCCGACGGGGTCACCGTCAGCTTCCGCGTCACCGACGGCCCCGGGCGCGTTCCCGTCACCTACCGCGGCATTCTCCCCGACCTGTTCCGGGAAGGCAGCGGGGTCGTCGCCGAGGGCCGCGTTACCGGCGGCGCCTTTGCCGCCGACACCATCCTTGCCAAGCATGACGAGCGCTACATGCCGCCCCAGCTCGGCAACCAGGCCGCCGAGCACCTCGCCGCCAGGACCCTCGCGCAATGATCGCCGAAACCGGCCTTGCCGCGCTGTGGTGCGCCGCCGCGCTGGCTTTGCTGCAGCTGCTCCTCGGTCTCGGCTACTGGCGCCACGGCATTGGCGGACCCGTCCCCGCGCGCGCCCTCGCCGTCGCGCAGGGACTGCTGACCCTCGTCGCCTTCGTCGCGCTGCTCGCCTGCTTCGCCAGCAGCGACATGTCGGTCGCGCTCGTCGCCCAGAACAGCCACAGCGCCAAGCCGATGATCTACAAGCTCGCCGGTGCGTGGGGCAATCACGAAGGCTCGATGCTGCTGTGGGTCATGGTGCTCGGCCTGTCGGGCGCGACGCTGGCCCTCATCGAACGCCGGCTCGACGACGCGATGACTGTCGCTACGCTCGCCGCGCAGGCCGCGATCGCGCTCGGCTTCTTCGCCTTCCTGCTGATCGCTTCCAATCCCTTCGCGCGGCTCGACCCGGCGCCGCTCGACGGGCGGGGGCTCAACCCGCTGCTGCAGGACCCCGGGCTCGCCTTCCACCCGCCGACGCTCTACCTTGGCTATGTCGGTCTTTCCGTCGCGTTCAGCCTCGCGGTCGCGGCGCTGCTCACCCGCCAGGTCGGCCCGCTGCTCGCCCGCGCGATGCGCCCGTGGGTGCTCGCCGCGTGGATTTTCCTTACGCTCGGCATCACCGCCGGCAGCTACTGGGCCTATTACGAACTCGGCTGGGGCGGCTGGTGGTTCTGGGACCCGGTCGAGAACGCCAGCCTCATGCCGTGGCTTGCCGCCACCGCGCTGCTGCACAGCCTCAATGTCCTCGCCGCGCGCGGCGGGCTTCGCGCCTGGACGATGATGCTCGCGGTGATCGCGTTCAGCATGTCGATGCTCGGCACTTTCCTCGTTCGCTCGGGCGTGCTGACCTCGGTCCACTCCTTCGCCGTCGACCCGACCCGCGGCAGCTTCATCCTCGCCCTGCTCGCGCTGTACATCGGCGGCGCACTCGCCCTTTTCGCCGCCCGCGTCGCCACCGTCCGCGAAGGCGCCCGCTTCGCCCTGTGGAGCCGCGAAGGGGGCCTTGTCGCCAATAACCTCCTGCTGTCGGTGATCCTCGGGATCGTTCTCGTCGGAACGCTCTACCCTCTGCTCGCAGAGGCCATGACCGGCGAGAAGCTGTCGGTCGGCCCGCCCTATTTCAACGCCACCGCCGGCCCGCTCGCGCTGCTGCTGGTCGCCTTCCTGCTGTTCGCGCCGCTGCTGCGCTGGCGGCATGACACCAGGCCGAAACTCGTTCGCGCCATTCCGGGAGCAGCGGCCGCGCTCGTCGCCCTCGTGCTGACTTTCGCCGTCGCCCCGCACATGACCCTGCTCCCACGCGCCGGCCTCGCGCTTGCCGGGGGCCTCGCCATTGCCAGCCTCCTGCCGCTCGCGGGCCGCAACCTCCTGCGCATCCCGCTCGCCACCTGGGGCATGGCGATTGCCCACTTCGGCGTCGCCGTCGCGTTCGCCGGAATGGCGATCGACAGCAGCTCGACGGTCGAGAAGCTCGCCGCCGCCCGCCCCGGCGAGACGCTCGCCGTCGGCCCGTGGGCGGTTACCTTCGCCGATCTCCAGCCGGTCGTCGGCCCCAACTGGACCGCGCTCGAAGCCCGCCTCGACGCGTCGCGCGGCGACACTCGCCTGACGCTCGCGCCGCAAGCCCGGACCTTCTCCGACCCGCCGACCGAGACCAACGAAACCGCCATCGCCACGCTGTGGGACGGCCAGCTCTACACCGTGCTCGGCAAGCCCGACGGCACTGGCCGCTGGCAGCTGCGGCTGTGGTGGAAGCCGTTCGTGACGCTTATCTGGCTCGGCGGCGTTCTGATCGCGCTGGGCGGCGCACTCGCGCTCGTCGGCCGCGTGAGGCGCGACTGGCGGCGGGGGAAGGCGGCATGAAGGGCTTCGTCCGCTTCCTCCCTTTCCTCCTGTTCCTTGTGCTGGTCGGCGCGTTAGTATGGCGGCTCGTCCACCCGGGCAGCACCGCAGTCCCGTCGCACCTTGCCGGCAAGCCAATCCCCGCCTTCAACCTGCCCGCCGCCAATCCCGGCCAGCCCGGCCTCGCCTCGACTGACCTCGCCAGCGCCAAACCGCACCTCGTCAACATGTTCGCCAGCTGGTGCGTGCCGTGCATCACCGAGATACCGCTCCTCCTGCGGCTGAAGCGCGAAGGTGCTCAGATCGTCGGCATCGACGTCCGCGATCGTCCCGAAGCGCTCTCCCGCTTCCTCGCCCAATACGGCAATCCGTTCAACGCGATCGGCGCCGACAGCGACAGCGCGGTCCAGCTGGCACTCGGTTCGTCGGGCGTTCCGGAAACCTTCGTCGTCGATCGCCGCGGCATCGTCCGCCGCCAGTTCATCGGTGGTATCAGCGAGGCCGACCTGCCCGAGGTTCGCGCCGAATTAGCGAAGGCGGCAAGATGAAGCGCGCCCTCGCTCTCGCCCTTGCACTGATGCTTGCGACCTCCGCGCTCGCCGACAGCGACTTGCCCCAACCGCGGTGGGCCAACGAGCAACTCCCCGATCCGCGCCAGGAGGTACAGGCACGGGCACTGATGGAGACGCTGCGCTGTCTTGTCTGCCAGGGCCAGTCGATCGCCGACAGCGACGCCGACCTCGCCGGATCGATGCGCGCGATGGTCCGCACCCGCATTGCCGCCGGGGAGAAACCCGCCGCGATCCGAGCCTGGCTGATCCAGCGCTACGGCAACTGGGTCAGCTTCGCCCCGCCGGTCGAACCGCTCACCTGGCCGCTGTGGGCCGCGCCGCTGCTGCTCGTCCTCGCCGGCCTGTGGCTCGTCCGCAGCCGCTTCCGCAAAGCCCCGAAATGAGCGGCTGGATCGCCCTCCTGCTGCTGGTCGCGGCGACGCTCGCCCTGCTGTGGCTTCTCAAGCTGCGCGGTTCGACCCTCACCATCGCCGCCGCCACGCTGCTGTTCGGCGCCGCCGGCTACGCGCTCCAGGGCAGCCCGACCCTGCGCGCGTCCCCGCGAACCGCCGCCGACGAGCCGGCACCGCCCGACCTTTCCGGCGCGCGCCACGCGTTCTTCGGTACCTTCACCCCCGCCGAACGCTGGCTGATCCTGGCGGACAGCTATGCCCGCAGCGGCGACACGATGGAGGCAGCGCAAGTGATCCAGTCGGCGATCCGCGCGCATCCCGAGGATCCCGAGCTATGGACCGGCTTCGGCAATGCGCTGGTCGATCACAGCCACCTGCTCACCCCGGCCGCCCGCGTCGCCTTCGATCGCGCCATCGTGATTGCCCCCGATACTCCCGGTCCGCGCTTCTTCCTCGGCTTGGCGCTGATGCGCTCAGGCGACCGCCCCGGCGCGCTAAAGCAATGGCGGATGATCCTCGCGACAGCCCCTCCCAAGACAAGCTGGCGCCCGATGGTCGAAGCCGGCATTGCACTGGCCAGCGCCGGATCGACCTAGGCGCTCACGCTGCTTCGAACTTCAAGTCGAGCGCTTCGGCGACGGCCTGGTGGCGGATCTTGCCGCCCGACACGTTGAGGCCGTTGGCGAGGTGCGGGTCCTGTGCCATCGCCTTGTCCGCGCCCAGATTCGCCAGCTTGAGCGCGAACGGCAACGTCGCATTGTTGAGCGCGAACGCACTCGTCCGGGCCACCGCCCCGGGCATGTTCGCCACGCAATAATGGATCACCCCGTCGATCGTGTAGACCGGGTCGGCGTGGGTCGTCGCATG
>JBKJMA010000128.1:0-12860 GCA_046596505.1 Sphingomicrobium sp. | reverse complement strand
GGAGCAATGACAGGCCGATCATGCGCCACGGACGGGGACGCTTGGCGCCCACCGCCGCAAGGTACAGCGCGACAACCAGCGGCACTGCCAGATACTTGGTTTGGACAGCGAGGCCGGCGACGATGCCACAAAGCGCCGCGCCCCGCTTCGACGGGGCGTCCGGATAGCGCCAAACCGCCAGCCACGCGATCAGGTAGAAATTGACGATGTGCTCGCTATTGCTCGACATCCCGGAATAGCCGCAACTCGCCAGCACGAACCCTAGCGCAAGCAGCAGCGCCGGGGTGGCGTCGACCTCGCGCCGCAGCAGCCTGTGGAGCAGCAGCGCGCCGCCCCCGACGAACAACAACGAGATCATGCGTGTCGCGACCGGCGTGTCCCCCCCGGCAGCGATCACCAGAGCGAACACGGCGTCGAGCGCTACCGGTTTATGATCGAACGAGCCGACACCCGGCCACATGCCATGAAGCCAGTCGCGAGCGACAAGCGCATAGGCCGTCTCGTCCCAATCGACGACGGAGAGGAATAGTGTCGGCAATCGGGTCAGCAGGACTGCGCCGATGATGAGCGTGACCGGGATCAGGAAAGAACGCCGCGACTGCGGAATTGAGATCATGTGTAAAGCGATATCCGGGCGACGCGTCTATGGCAATCTTCAAGCTCGCTCACGCCCGCGACGATGTTGCAAACTTTGCCGGCGCTCGCTAAGTCGCGGCTTATACGGACATGGAAATGTGCCTGTCCCCCTCTCGGCCGATAGCCGGCGCAGGGGTAAGGGGGCTATTCCGGCTCCGCCCCGCGCGATACGGCGCGAACAGACGAGGACGAATAAAGGTGGCCAAAGTAACTCCCGGCGAATTCTTCCGCCAGGTCCGCGTCGAAGGGAGCAAGGTCGTCTGGCCGACCCGCCGCGAGACGGTCACCACCGGCATCATGGTCGCGATCATGACCTCGATCCTTGCGATCTTCTTTTTCGGCGTCGACGCGATGTTCAGCGCGATCGTTCAATTCCTCCTCGGCCTTCTGGCCAAGTAACAAAGGCGAAGCGACCCACATGTCCCGCTGGTACATCATCCACGCTTACTCGGGCTTCGAGAACAAGGACCGCGATTCGATCCTGTCCGAAGCCAAACGGCTCGGTCTTGCCGGCATGGTCGAGGCGATCGAAGTTCCGACCGAGAAGGTCACCGAGGTCCGCCGCGGCAAGAAGGTCACGAGCGACCGCAAATTCTTCCCCGGCTATGTGCTGGCGAAACTCGGCATGACCGATCAGGTCTACCACCTCGTCAAGAACACCCCGAAGGTGACCGGCTTCCTCGGCCCGAACGGCAAGCCGCAGGCAATCACCGAAGCCGAAGCGGCGCGCATCCTCAACACCAAGGAAGAGTCTGCCGCCGCCGCTCCCAAGGCGCGGATCAAGGTCGACTACGAAATCGGCGATTCGGTCAAGGTGCTCGACGGCCCGTTCGCGAGTTTCAACGGCATCGTCGAGGAACTCGACTTCGACCGCAGCCGGGTCAAGGTCAGCGTGTCGATCTTCGGTCGCGCGACCCCGGTCGAGCTAGAGTTCGAGCAGGTCGAACGCGTCAAGTAAGGCGCGGCTACCTCGTAGCGACCGGCCTTGGCTATAACGCCTGACCTGCCGCCCAGCCGCTCGCCCAGGCCCATTGGAAATTATAGCCGCCGAGCCAGCCGGTGACGTCGACCGCTTCACCGATCGCGTAGAGCCCCGGGACGGTCGTCGCGGCCATCGTTTTAGAGGACAGCCCTGCTGTCGCGATGCCGCCGGCGGTGACCTCGGCCTTGGCATAACCCTCGCTGCCGTTGGGCGTGAAGCGCCAATCGGCGAGGCGCGCCTCGGCCGCCGACAGCGCGCGGTCGGGGATGTTGGCCAGGTCGCCGTCGAGGGCGATTCGATCGCACAGCGTTGCCGCGAGACGATCGGGGATCGCCTGTCCCAGAGCGCGGCGAATGGTCGACCTGGGTAAATTCCGCTTGGCGTCGACGAGCCAGCCCGGCGCGTGGTTCGGGACGAAATCCACGCCGATCGACTGGCCGTGGCGCCAATAGGATGAAGCCTGCAGGATCGCCGGGCCGGACAGCCCGCGGTGGGTGAACAGCGCGGCTTCGCGAAACGCCGCGCCGTCGCAGCGCGCGACGACATCGGCGGCAACCCCCGACAGCGTGCGGAACAGCAGGTCTTCGCCGCTGAGCGTCAGCGGGACCAAGGCCGGGCGTGGCTCGACAACCTTCAGGCCGAATTTGCGGGCGAGGTCATAGGCGAACCCCGAGGCGCCCATCTTCGGGATCGACGGGCCGCCGGTCGCCACGACCAGCGCGGGTGCGGTGACGGTTCGTCCGCCGCAGGTGACCCGGTAAGTCGCATCGGCGTGATCGACCGCGGTAATCGGGGCTCCGCACCTGACCTCGACCGAACCCGCCGCACATTCGTCGAGCAACATGGCGACGACTTGCCGCGCCGACCCGTCGCAGAATAATTGCCCGAGCGTTTTTTCATGCCAGGCGATGCCGTGACGCTCGACCAATGCAAGGAAATCCTGCGGCGAATAGCGGCTCAGCGCCGAGCGGGCGAAGTGCGGGTTGGCGGACAGGAAACGGTCAGGCGCGGTCGACAGGTTGGTGAAGTTGCAGCGGCCACCGCCCGAAATGAGGATCTTCTTGCCCGGCTCGTCGGCGTGATCGATCACCAGCATCCGCCGCCCGCGCTGCCCGGCGATCGCGGCGCACATCAATCCCGCCGCGCCGCCGCCCAGCACGATCGCGTCATAGGCTGGCCCGTCATAGGCTGGCGCGTCATAAGCCCCGTTCATCCTAAACCGGGTTCATCGCTGGTGCGCGGGCTTCTTGCGGGGCTTGGGGTACGGCGGCTGGGCGGCACGCGGGCCAGCCAGCGGCGAATAAGGCGGCTGGGCCTCGCCGCGGCTATTGTGCGAGGGACCTTTGCGCGGGCCTCCCATTGCCGGCGGCGCGCTTGGCGAGGGCTCGATGGTGATCCCCGACTCATCCTCGCTGCCCGGGTTGGCGGTGCGGCGGACCGCGTCGCGGAACTTGGCCTCGGCGGTGCGGACGAGCTGGAAATAGGTCTCATTGGGGGCGATGCGGATTGCCCCGATCTGGTTGCGCGAGACGTGGCCGCGGCGGCACAGCAAGGGCAGGATCCAGCGCGGGTCGGCATTGTGGCGGCGACCGATGTCCATCCGATACCAGATCGCATCGTCGAAGTCGGCGCGGTCGCGCGGCGCGTCGTCCTGGCCGCCCCGACTTCCGGTCGCCCCGACCGGTCCCGACGGCGCGGCGCGGCCCGACAAGTCGATCAGTTCCTCGGGCTCGGGCATCTGGCTCTTGCGCGCCTGGATCAGCGCCAGTGCAAGATCGGTCGCGCTCATCTGGTCGACCAGTTGCGCTGCCAGCGCACGGTCCTCGCCGCTCGCCTCGGCCGGAGCGGTGAGCGTGGCGAGGAAGCGCTCGCGGTCACGCTCGCGGATCGCGTCCGCGCTCGGCACCGGCACCCACTCGGCGGCGACCCGCGCCTGGCGAAGCATCCCCTCGACCCGGCGGCGGCGCGGATATGGCACGATCAGGACCGCGGTGCCCTTCTTGCCGGCGCGACCGGTTCGTCCCGAGCGATGCTGCAGCACTTCGGCGTCGCGCGGCACCTCGACGTGAATGACAAGGCTGAGCGAGGCGACATCGATCCCGCGCGCGGCGACGTCGGTCGCGACGCACACTCGCGCGCGGCCATCGCGCAACGCCTGCAGCGCGTGGTTGCGCTCGTTCTGGCTGTGCTCGCCCGACAAAGCGACGGCAGCGAAGCCGCGCTCGACGAGCGCGGCGTGGAGGTGGCGGACATTGTCGCGCGTGGCGCAGAACAGCATTGCCGTTTCGGCCTCGTAGAAGCGCAGCAGGTTGATCACCGCATGTTCGATGTCGGCGGGTGAGACGGCGACCATCTGGTACGAAATATCGCCATGCCCGCGGTCATCGCCGACGGTCGAGATGCGCACCGCGTCCTTCTGATAACGGCGGGCAAGCGCGACGATCGGTTTGGGCATGGTCGCCGAGAACAGCAAGGTTCTGCGCTCGGCCGGGGTCGCGTCGAGGATCTCCTCAAGATCTTCGCGGAAGCCCATGTCGAGCATCTCGTCGGCCTCGTCGAGCACGACATATTGCAGCGCCGACAGGTCGAGCGCGCCGCGTTCGAGATGGTCGCGCAGGCGCCCCGGAGTGCCGACGACGATGTGCGAGCCCTGCGCCAGCGCGCGCCGCTCGAGCGAGGCATTCATCCCGCCAACACAGGTCGTGACGCGCCCGCCGGCCTTGGCGAACAGCCATGTCAGTTCGCGGCTGACCTGCAGCGCGAGCTCGCGTGTCGGCGCGATCACGAGCGCGAGCGGTGCGCCTGCCCCGCCATTATTGCCGCCGACCTCGAGCAACCGATCGGCCATCGCGAGCCCGAACGCGACCGTCTTGCCCGATCCGGTCTGCGCCGAGACGATCAGGTCGCGGCCGCGCGCCTCATCCTCGAGCACCGCCGCCTGGACCGGGGTGGGGTCGGCATAGCCCTGTTCGACGAGGGCTTCGGCAATGAGCGGGGGGAGCGTTGGGAAAGGCATAGATCTCGATGCTGTTGCCGCCCGCTAAAAAGAGGGCGCGATGAAGTTGGCTGCCAGCCGGGCGACGAATTCGCACGCTGCACGTCTCAGGCTAAGGTGGCGCGGAGACGAGCCCCTAGCCGGTTTCATCGGGAATCGCCATCGGCAATCGGATTGCGGGTCAACCGTCACAAAATGAAGCTGATCAACAGGGTCGCGTTGAGCGCAATCAGCGTGAGCGAGATCGTCCACGCCACGATCGTGAGTGCGCGCGAATTGACGAGCGGGCCCATCAATGTGGCGTTGCTTGTCATGCGGACCAGCGGGACGACCGCGAACGGCAGCTGAAGGCTGAGGACGACTTGGCTGGCGATGAGCAATTTCATCGCGCTCGCCTCGCCGGCAAGCAGGATGACGGTGATCGCGGGGATGATGGCGAGGCCGCGGGTGATCGAGCGGCGCGCCCAGGCGGGGAGCTTGAGGTCGAGGAATCCCTCGGCGACGATCTGGCCGGCGAGCGTGCCGGTGACGGTCGAGTTCTGGCCGGCGGCGAGCAGGGCGGCGGCGAACAGCACGCTCGCGGCGCTGGCACCTAGCATCGGCGAGAGCA
This sequence comes from Sphingomicrobium sp., assembly GCA_046596505.1. Classification (GTDB taxonomy): domain Bacteria; phylum Pseudomonadota; class Alphaproteobacteria; order Sphingomonadales; family Sphingomonadaceae; genus Sphingomicrobium. Next base: position 7,637 of record JBKJMA010000128.1, on the reverse strand, counting down.
GATGATAGGCGCTCGACAGGTCGGCGATGTCGGTACGGCCGGCGACGTGGAAGGTCGAGGCGGCGAGGATCAGGATGGCGGCGTTGACGAACAGCGCGAGGGTCAGCGCGAGCGAGCTGTCGATGGTCGCGAGGCGGACCGCTTCGCGGCGGCCCTCGTCGGTGCGGTCGAAGCGGCGGGTCTGGACGATCGACGAGTGGAGGTAGAGGTTGTGGGGCATGACCGTCGCGCCGACGATGCCGATCGCGAGGTAAAGCATTGCCGGGTCGGTGACGATGCGGGTGGTCGGCACGAAGCCGGCGATCACCCTGCCCCATGCTGGCTGTGACAGCGCCAGCTCGACCGCGAGGCAGCCGCCGACGACGACCAGCAGCACGATGACGAACGCCTCGAGCTTGCGGAAGCCGAAATTCTGGAGGGCGAGGATGAGGAATACGTCGAGGCCGGTAAGAATCACGCCGGTTGCAAGGGGCAAGTCGAACAAGAGCTTGAGCGCAATCGCGGTGCCGAGGACTTCGGCGAGGTCGCAGGCGATGATGGCGAGCTCGCACAGCGCCCACAGCGCGAGATTGACCGGGCGCGAATAGGTGTCGCGGCAGGACTGGGCGAGGTCCATTCCGGTCGCGATGCCAAGCTTCGCGGCGAGCGCCTGCAGGACCATCGCGAGGATACTGGCAAAGAGGATGACGGACAGCAGCGCATAGCCATAGGCAGAGCCGCCGGCGAGGTCGGTCGCCCAGTTGCCGGGGTCCATGTAGCCGACCGCGATGAGATACCCCGGCCCGGCGAAGGCCCACAGCTTGCGCCAGAAATTGCCGGCGCCGGCGGGGACGAGGACCGAGCGATGGCTTCGGCCGAGCGAGCGGCGGCGACGCGATTTTACGGGCGGGTCCGCCTGCCCCGCCGGGTCGATCGCGACCTCGGGGGGTGGCGGCATGCACTATTCTCCTGGCTCTCGCCCCTCGTTACCACAAGCGACGACGGCAGGGTTTCCGAATTTGACGCGGCCTGCTTAGCGGCGCGGCCCGGTGGGGGATGGCGCGACGGCCGCGGACATTCGGGCCGGGGTCACTCGCCAAACGGTGTTGCCGACATCGTCCGCGATCAGCAGCGCGCCATATTTATCGACAGCGACTCCGACCGGGCGGCCGCGGCTCTTGCCGCGTTCGGCGTCGCGGAAGCCGGTGACGACGTCCTGCGCCATGCCCGACGGGCGGCCGTTCACGAACGGCACAAAAGCGACCTTGTATCCCGACGGCGAGTAGCGGTCCCAGCTGCCATGTTCGCCGATGAACGCGCCACCCTTGTACTGAGGGAATAGCGCGCCGCTGTAAAAGGTCAGGCCCAATGCGGCGACGTGGCTGCCTAGCGCATAGTCGGGCTTGATCGCCTTGGCGACGAGGTCGGGGCGGCGGTCCTGCGGGGCGATGCGCGGGTCTTCATGCTGGCCGTAATAGCTGTAAGGCCAGCCATAGAAGCCGCCGTCCCGGACCCGGGTGAGATAGTCGGGGACCAAGTGCGCGCCGATCTCGTCGCGCTCGTTGACTACTACGTAGAGATCGTTGGTGCCGGGGTAGAACACCGGGCTGTTAGGATTGCGCAGCCCGGTCGCGAACACCCGCGAACGGCCCGAGGCGCGGTCAATTTCCAACACTGCAGCGCGATTATGCTCCGCTTCGAAGCCGTTCTCGACAATGTTCGAATTGGAGCCAACGGTGGCGTAGAGCCGCTGCCCATCGGGCGAGAGGACGAGGCTTTTCGTCCAGTGGTGGTTGATCGGGCCGCCGGAGAGCGGGGTGAGCGTCCTGGCCGGAACGGTGATCGGAGCGATCTGGCCGAGCATGTAGGGGTAGGCGACGACCGCATCGGTATTGGCGACATAAAGAGTATTGTCGATCCACGCGACGCCGAACGGCGAAGTCAGCTTGTCGACCAGGGTCGTGACGAGTTCGGGCACGCCGTCGCCGTCGGCGTCGCGGATGAGGGTGATGCGGCTGGCGGCCTTGACCCCGCCGGGGTAGCTGGTCGCGGCTTTCTTGATGACCGAGGTGATCGGATCCTTGGGGCGCTTGACCGGCTCGGGCGGGGGGCCCTTGGCCTGGACCGCGAGGATGTCGCCGTTGGGCAGGACATAGACGAAGCGCGGGTGGGCAAGATCGGTGGCGAGCGCCTTGATCGTGAGGCCGGCGGCGACGACCGGGGTTTCGCCCTTCTTCCATCCGATGCCGGCGGCGACGTTGATTGGGGGCAGCAGGAATTGCTTGGGATCGGGCAGTGCCGGATTCGGGCCGACCTGCGAATTCTCATCGAAGGCGGGGTCGCTGCAGGCGGACAAGGTGGCGAGGAGCGAAGTGGCGAGGAGCGAGGTCGCGAGGAGCAGGCCGGCGCGGTTCATGCGGCATACTCTAAAGCAGGTGCTCGGCGGTCGATTATCGCAGCGATGAAGCCGCCGGCGTAAAGCAGGATGACGACCGCGAGGCTGAGCAGGATCCCTTCGGGCACCACCGCAGTCCAGCCATCGCGGCTGTGGACCAGGGCGTTAAGGAGGCCGAGCAGCAACGCGAGGATGGTCAGGCCGAAATGCCAGCCGAAGCCGCGCCGGCCGCGCGCACCGCCGGTCGCCCAGTCGGCGATTCCGGCGAGGACCGCGAGCCCTCCGGTGACGAGCGCGGCGGCGATCAGCCAGACCGAGAAATATTGCCACATCAGGTTGGCGGTCTGCACATATTGCCAGTCGGTGATCAGCGCGAGCGTGAAAAAGGCGGTCGGGAAGCCGCCGAGGAAGCGATGAAGTCCTCCGGCAACACTCGGCCGGTCAGCGTTCGGCGTGCTGCGGACCCTGTGCTCTTCGACCAAAGCGGGTTGTTCCTCGAGATATTCGGCCATCGACACGCTCCCTGTACCGGAGGCAATACGATCCAGCCTCCGCTGCTGTTCCGCTCCGACCCTCGCGCTAGGCAGGATGCCGCGGCGCGCCTAGTCTGCGGGGATGACCCCGGACCAAGACGACATCTACTTCGGCGTCGCCGGCGCCGAGCTCCAGGCGCTGGCCGATAACCTGCCCCATCCGGCGTGGATCGCGTACGCCGACGGCTTCATCTTCTGGTTCAATCGCCGTTGGTACGAATATACCGGCACGACGATCGACGACCAGCGTGGCTGGGGGTGGACGTCGACCCGCCACCCCGATGAACGCGAGCGGCTTACCGGGGAATGGCAACAAGCCCTCGCTGGCGGAACGCGGGTCGAGAGCAGGTTCCTGTTGAAAGGCCATGACGGCATTTTCCGCCCGTTCCTGACCAGCATCGTCCCGCTGCGCGACGCTTCCGGCCAACTCGTCCGCTGGTTCGGGACTAATGTCGACATCAGCGCGCAGGTCGAAATCGAGAACCGTCTGCGCTCAGCCGAGCAGGACTGGCGCAACCTGTTCGACGAGATGCAGGAGGGTTTTTACGTTCTCGAATTGACGATGGACGAAAGCGGCGTGGCAATAGCGTCCACCATCGTCAGGGCAAACCACCAGTTTGAAGCGCAGCTCGGGCTCGCGCCCGGCAAGGCCGTCGGCAGGATCGTCAGAGCCAGCGATTCACCTGAAGCCGCGGCCCGGCTGCAGATTTACGCGGACGTCCTCGCAACGGGAATTTCGCAACGTTTCGAGGGGTATCTCCCGGAGATCGGCCTCTACTTCGAAGTGCGCGCCTATCGCCATTCACCGACCCGGTGTGCCTTGCTGCTCACCAACCTCACGCCGCGCAAGCTTGCCGAGGAGGGGGCCCGGCGCGCGCAGGATAACATCGACAGAATTTCACGATTGAGCGCGATGGGAGCGCTCGCGTCGACCCTGGCGCATGAATTGAACCAGCCGCTCGGCGCGGCCGCCAATTATATTGCCGCGGCAAACGAGCATCTGAAGCGATCATCCGACCCGGAAAAACAGCGGCTTCAGCAATTGTTGAAAAGCGCCAACGAGAGCTGCCTACGCGCAGGGCGGATTATCCGCAGCATGCGCGAATTCACCGCATCCGGGAGAGTGACCAAGACGTCGGAGGATCTGAAAGAGATGATCTCCGCGACGATTGCCGACTTTCTTGATGACGAAGCGTCCGACGGGCTGATGTTCGAATTCGTCTGCCCGCACGGGTTGCCAGCGATAATGTGCGACCGGATCCAGATCGAGCAGGTGCTGATCAATCTTTACAGCAATTCGGTGCGGGCGATGGCGACGACCGAGGCCAGGTTGATCCGGATCGACGTGACGGCGCGGCCCGATGTGGTATTGATCCGGCTGGGTGACAGCGGGCCGGGTTTCACCGACCGGTCGCCTGAGGAATTGTTCGAGCCATTCTGGTCGACTACCGACGTCGGATTGGGGCTCGGGTTGCCGCTGTGCCGGACGATCGTCGAGGCGCATGGCGGCGCGATCTGGGGCGAGCTCGGCGATCCCGATGGCGCCTGCTTCGTCATCCGCCTGCCGGTTGACCAAGGTGGACCCTAGCCTCCGTCCACTTGATCGCCGAACGTCCGTCGGCTAAGGGCTGCGTCTTCCAGCTAATCTGGGAAACATGCCGCGGGAGGATGACCTTGGGGCCGTCCGCTTGAACCGCTAAACTTGACCGGGGCCAGCGTCACGCTTGCCCCCCTACAGAGTGAGTAAGATGGCGAAGAAGATTACCGGTTATATCAAGCTGCAGGTGCCAGCCGGCGCCGCCAACCCGTCGCCGCCGATCGGCCCGGCGCTTGGCCAGCGCGGCGTCAACATCATGGAATTCTGCAAGGCGTTCAACGCCGCCACGCAAGACCTTGAAGCCAGCATGCCGATCCCGACGATCATCACCGTCTATGCCGATCGCAGCTTTACTTTCGTCACCAAGACCCCGCCCGCCAGCTTCCTGATCAAGAAGGCTGCTGGGCTCAAGTCGGGTTCGAAAGAGCCAGGCAAGATTTCGGGCGGTACGATCACGCGTTCGCAGCTGACCGAAATCGCGCAGACCAAGATGGCCGATCTGTCAGCCAACGATATCGAGCAAGCCACCAAGATCATCGAGGGTTCAGCCCGTTCGATGGGTCTCACCGTGGTGGAGGGCTAAGCACATGGCATTGACCAAAAAAGCAAAATCGCTGACCGCCAAGCTCGGCGATAACCAGAAGCTGTATGGCATTGCCGAGGCAATCCAGCTGCTCAAGGATCTCAAGACCACCAAGTTCGACGAGGCGCTGGAAATTGCGCTGAATCTCGGGGTCGATCCGCGCCACGCCGATCAGATGGTGCGCGGCATGGTCGTGCTGCCTTCGGGCACCGGCAAAGACGTCAAAGTGGCGGTGTTCGCCCGCGGTGAAAACGCTGAAAAGGCGCTCGCCGCCGGGGCTGACAAGGTTGGCGCCGAAGACCTGCTCGAAGACATGCAAGCGGGTAACCTCGATTATGGCCGCGTGATCGCCACGCCGGACATGATGGGTGTGGTTGGCCGGCTGGGTAAGGTGCTGGGTCCCAAGGGCCTGATGCCGAACCCTAAGTTGGGCACGGTTACGCCAAACGTCGCCGAAGCGGTTAAAGCTGCCAAGGGCGGGCAGATCGAGTTCCGCGTTGAAAAGGCCGGGATTATCCACGGCGGGATCGGCAAGCTGTCGTTCTCAAACGACCAGCTCAAAGCCAATTTCGACGCGTTTATGGATGCGATCGTCAAGGCCAAGCCAGCCGGCGCCAAGGGCAAGTATCTGCAAAAGGTTTCGGTCAGCTCGTCAATGGGTCCGGGTCTGAAGATCGATGTAGCATCGCTGCAAAGCGCTTAGGCTTCGCTGCAAACCAAACAAGCAGGGCCGGGGGAAAACCTCCGGCCCTTTTTGTTGGCCGCGCTATTTCACCTAGGCCGCCTTGTCTGAACTCCACCCGTCGATCGCTACCCGCCACTTCCCGTCCTGGCCTTTGCGAAAGACGTTGATCCCTTTGCCGGTGTCGGTCGTGATCTGGCCCGTCTTACGGTCGGTGTCGGTCGACTTGTAGGAATAACGTTCAAACGCGCTGTCGCCCGCCACGGTAAAGCCAAGCGAAGTCTTTTCCCACTTGGTCTGATAGGCGCCGAAATAGTCGCTGACCCATTTACGCACCGCAGCCTTGCCGACCAGTTCGGGCGCGCCGGGAAACTGAAAGACCACATCCTCGGTCAGATCGGCCATCAGCACATCGGTATCGTTTGAATTGATCGCCAAAACATAGGCACCGTGCGCGGCAGTTTCGATGCTCTGCGTGTCTGGCTCGGCTGTGATCCGGCTACACGCAGTGCCAGCCAGAACAAGTGGAAGCAGGAACAGGTGTGGTGAAGCGCCCATGCGATAACCCCTATGATCGGTATGGCCGAACATAGACGCGGACCCTGCGGCATGTCGATTACCGATTGATCGAGCGTTTCTGGTCAGCCGGCGGCGCGGTGGAACAATTCGCGTGGTTAGTAAACTTGTGGCCCGGCCGGTGCACGAACCAGAATTATTCCAGATTATGAGACGTATAGCACTCCAGCACATAGGCCAGCGGCTGCCCGTCTGGCAGGCGCAGCAGCGCGCGGTGCGCTGAAATGGTATTGGCCGGGCAACCGCGCGGGGGCTTGGTCAGGATCTCCAGCGGCTCGCGGCGATAGCCCAGCGGGGCCGCGATCCGGCCGAACGGGAGCTGGGTATCGGCCAGCGCGGCGTTCATTTCGGCGGTTAATCTTCCCGGGACATACCAATTGTGCGCCACCGACAACACGCGGCCGCCGCAAGTCAATTCGACATGGCGGTAGCCCAGCACTTCGTGCGCGCCAATGCCGAGCAAGTGCCGCAGGCGTTGGGGTTGACGGGCCGCAGCACCGGCCACCGGGCGCGCTATGATCTGCGCCGGGCTAGCCCAGCCGCGGCTCTCACACCACGTGCGCAAGGCTTCGGTGGCACTGTCATGCGCGGCGAGCGAGGCTTCGAACGCAGCGATCATCGCCGGATCGTGCGACCGCGCGGTGGCCTCGGCGATGTCTGGCGCGCTGGCGGCAAGAGCAAGACTGCTCATTATGATGACCGCCTGCCCAATCCGCTCAGATCCCACCCGCGATGGCCTCACGGCCCAGCGCGCGCAAGCCGGTAACCAATGCCTGTGCGCACTCATCCAGTCGCGCGGCGTCGACCGAGCGGACGACAAAGTTTGCACCGACCCGGCCTTCGCGGAAAAATGGATAGCTGCCGATAACACAGCCTTCGTGCGCGCGTTCGGTTTCGCGCAGCAGGTCGGCCACTTCGCTTTCGGCGGCCCAGCTGCCGACCGTTTGGCTGAGCAGCGGCAGCCCGCCTTCGAGCTCACCGGTCAGCGCATCGAGCATGCCTGCGGTGATCGATGGCACGCCGGCCATCAAAAACACATTACCGATCCGGATTCCCGGCGCACCCGACATCCGGTTGGCGATCAGCTCGGCCCCGCCGGGCACCCGGGCCATGCGCAGTCGCGCCTCGTTCAGCCCGCCGCGACTCTGGTAATAGCGTTCGAGGATCGCGCGGGCTTCGGGATGGATCACCACCTCCACCGCCAGCGCTTCGGCCACCGCGTCGACAGTGATATCGTCATGCGTCGGGCCGATCCCGCCGGTGGTGAACAGGTAATCGTTGCGCGCGCGCAG
>JBKJMA010000241.1:0-12315 GCA_046596505.1 Sphingomicrobium sp. | reverse complement strand
CCGCTGACAGCCCAAAATGAACCGCCGTCGAGCTGCGCGGGACGTCGTTGTCGAGAAGCGCTTGCATTCCCGCCTGGCCGACGCTGGCGGCGAACGGCCAGGCGGGAATGCAAGCGCTTCTCGACAACGACGTTCCGCGCAGCTCGACGGCGGTTCATTTTGGGCTGTCAGCGGCGACCGCCGTGTTTGTTCTGCTGATCCAGCTTGCTGTCGCTGCATCCTTGTCGTGGCCGATGGCCCTCGGGGCGCTGGTGCTGCTGTCGCTTGGACTGCCATCCATGCTTAAACTTGCCCGCCGGAGCGAACTGAGCGGGCTGGGAATAACGGCCAGCCAACAGGTCAGTGTCCGTGCTGCTTTCAGCTTGTACGCCGGCTTGAAGGCGGCGCTCGCCCAAGGCTCGGTGGGCCGGTTCATCGATGCCTACGACAGGAGCTTGGTCAAGCTGGCCGACCAGATGGTCGATTTTGTGACCGCTCTGGCGAATTCGCGCGCTCGGCACGCGATCGCCGCCGCAGCTGCTGCCGCCACGATTATCGCGGTCGGTAGTGCATTGGCGCTCGACCTGCCGCGCCTGCTCGTGCTGCTCGTTCTATTTGCGCGGATGAGTGGTCCGGCGCAGTCGCTGCAACAGGCACTGGCCAGTCTGGCTGCCAATGCGCCGGCCTTTGCCAATATCGAGGGCTTGCTCGGTGAATTGTCGCTAGCCACGCCGCTAGTGCCTACGGCGTTGCCGCTTGACTGGATCGTCGTCGAGAGCCTCGGGCTGGCGCTCGATCGCGGCGGCGGGGCGGGTCTTGCTCCGGTCGACTTTACACTGCGGCGGGGCGAATGGCTGGCGCTCTGCGGGACATCGGGGGCAGGCAAGACCAGCCTCGTTGATATCATCGCCGGCCTGATCGCGCCGACCGCCGGTCAACTGCTCGTCGACGGCGCACCGCTCGACGCGACCCGCTTGGCGGGTTGGCGGGCGGGACTTTCCTATATCGGACAGCAGGAAGCGCCGTTCGACGAAACCATCCGCGGTGCGCTCGGCTCGGCTACCGATGCCGAGCTGTGGGCCGCGCTTGGTCTCGTCGGTCTTGCAGACATGGTTCGGGGCAGCCCGGCTGGTCTCGACACGCGGCTCGCCGAGCGCGGCGATCGATTGTCCGGCGGCGAGCGCCAACGCCTGCTGATCGCGCGCGCCCTGGTGCGTCAGCCGCGGCTGCTCCTGCTCGACGAAGCCACCGCTGGGCTCGACGTCGTCAGCGAACGTGCGCTGGTCGAACGCCTTCGCACCGCTCGCCCCAAGATGGCGGTCCTGCTCGTCGCCCATCGTGCCGAGAGCCTCGCGCTGTGTGACCGCGCACTGGCGATCGGCGGCCGCGCGGCATGACTCCCGCCTTTCGCCTGCTGTGCGCTTGCTGCCGCTGGCCCGACGACGATTCCCGCCACGACGCGATTCGCGCCGCCGCGGGCGAGGTCGTCGATTGGGGCGAAGTGACACGCCTTGCGGACCGCCACCGCGTGGAACCGCTGGTCGCCCACGGCCTTGCCGCCGCAGGTCTCTCCGTTCCCGACACGCTCGATGCCGCCGTCCGCCACCATCGCGCACTGAGCCTGCGCGACATTGGTGAGACTCTGCGCGTCGCCACCGCGCTCGACGAGGCGAGCATCGTCCATCGCTTTCTCAAGGGCGCCCCGCTCGGAGCGCGTGCCTACGGCAATCCGCTCCTCAAACGCAGCTGGGACATCGACCTGCTCGTGAATCCCGCTGATGCCGTGCGGACCGCCGCACTGTTGGGGTCACTCGGATACGGCCCGCAGGTGCCCCCGCGCGCCCTTTGCGAGGAGGAGTTCGAACGCTGGTCAATCGTCTCGAAAGAAGCCGAGTATAAGTCGTCACGCGGCACGACGATCGAACTCCATTGGCGCGTCAGCGATCACCACCAGCTACTCGGCTCGGTATCCGCCGCCAGTCCCGCCGCCGACGTCCGGCTGCTCGGCGAGCGGTCGGTTTCGACGTTCGCCGACCCTGTCAATTTGGCTTATCTCGCGGTCCATGGCAGCGCCCACGCCTGGTCGCGTCTGAAATGGATCGCGGATTTCAATGCGCTCCTTCAAAGCTCAACCGAAGGGGATGGCCTGATCGAACAGGCCTCAGCCTGCGGAGTGGGGAATACCCTCTCCGCCGCGGCGACACTGGCGGGCGAGCTGTTCGGGACTCGCCCGCGAGCGCTGGCGATCGGACGCTCGCAGCGCCTTGTCGCCATCTCACTCGCGGCATTAGCAGAGCAGAGGTCCGCAAGGGTCGAAGCGATTGCACGGCGCGGTCGCTGGTCGCTGGCACGAGGCTGGGGTTATCGCCTGACAGAGCTGCGGATCCGCGCGCGTGGATCGGACGACCGGCTCCATTTCCCACTGCCGCGTCGTTGGCGGTTCCTTTATCCCCTCCTGCGGATCCCCTTGTTTGCCATTCGGCGGTTAGGGCGAGCGGGGGGTTTGCACAATTAAACTATGGTGTTAATGGAGGATTCGCCCAATATTATAATATGTGTTGAGTATCGAGGAAATTAGCATGTCCGACAAAAAAACCGATCATCGTGCCACCTGGGCCGTACCGAAACTCCATCGGATCGCCGCGAGCCTTGCCGAGAACTCCGGCAATGCGGGTACCACGGACAGCGGCAATCCGGCTCGTTCGTAGCCTGATATCGTTGCCGTTTCTTGACTGTAGTCGGCGGAGCCTGGTCGTGGACCGCCGCTGACCTCGCGATCGCAACCTGCCGGCGGTTGGCCAGCAATCTTGCGTGCGAAGACGAAGTTTATAACGAATTCGGCGATGGACTCTCGTTCATCGCCGACAGTGCCGCGACACAGCGACCTCCTTTCGAACCGTCGATAGCCATCGGCGGCGACGTCGCGGTTGTCGGCGACCTTCGTATCGACAATCGTGACGAGTTGCTGGCTGGGCTGCCGGCTTTTTCGCGTCCATCGGCCGATTGTCCCGATATCGTGCTCTTCGAGCATAGCTGGAGACAATGGGGTTCCGACTCCTTTTTGCGCGTCATCGGTGATTTCGCCGTCGCGTTGTTCGATCGGCGAATGCGCAGATTATACCTTGTTCGCGATTTTGCTGGGCAGCGGCCGCTGCATTATCGTGAGACGAATCAAGGCGTCGCCTTCGCATCGACACCGGCGGCGCTGGCCAGGCTTTCCGGCCCGCCCCAGCTGGACCGCCTCGAATGGGCGGCTTATGTCGCGGTCGTCCCGCAATCGTCCGACCGGACGCTTTTCTCGAACGTGAAGCGCGTCAAGCCGGGACATTTCGTCGCGGTGGACCGGGGCGTGATTCATCCTCAGTCGCGGTATTGGTCGCCGGACCTCACTCCCTTGCGCATCGGGTTTGCCGAGGCGGTGGAACAGGGGCGTCACCTGCTCGACCAGGCTGTCCGGGCGCAGCTGCGCGACCGGCATGGCCTGATTGCGGGCCAGCTGAGTTCAGGACTCGACAGCGGTGCGGTGATGACCAGCGCTGCTCGAATCTCCAACAAGCGATTGCTTGCATTGACCGGAGGATTGATCGATGCCGGTCCTTCGCCGCCGGTGACGCATCATGCCGGCGAGGGCCGATACGCCGCCATGATTGCCGGTCGTTACGCGAACCTCGAGCATCGCAATGTCGAAGTTGCAACGGGTCCGCTGTTCGACGAGTTCGTCCGGTGGAACGCCTTGCTTGATCAGCCCGTCCGCAGCTTTGAAAATATGGCTTGGCTGGATGCCACGTTCCGCGCTGCCTCGGAAGCGGGCGCTGGCGTGATGTTGACCGGTCTCTATGGGAACTTCAGCCTTTCTTTCGATGGAATCGCCCGCTTCGCCGAGCTGTTCCGTGCCGGCAGATTCCTGGAGTGGTTTCGGGAGTCCGGGAAATTCAAACGTCAGAGCGGCGCCCGCTGGCGTGGAATGCTTGCCTATTCGGCTGGGCCCTTCGTCCCCGTTCGCCAATGGCGATGGCTCGACAGGGCGCGCGGAATTGCGCATTCCGATGCCCTTGCCGATGCGTTCCTCAGGCCGGAAAATTCAACCGTCCAGGATTTGCGGGCGCGCGTTGCCGAAAGCGGTTTCTTGACCGATACCCGGCCGTCAAGCAGCACCTTGCAGGACCGATTGCTCGGAACCCAGTGGGTCGACAACGCGCATCTGACCCACGCTTTTCGACGACGTTGGAAGGTTGAATCGCGTGACCCCACCCACGACCGGCGCGTGGTTGAATTCACGCTGCGATTGCCGTCCGAAATTTTCCTTTATGAGGGTCGGCCGCGAAGCCTCGGCCGTGAGATGCTGCGCGGTCGGGTTCCGGATGAAGTCCTCGACCTGAAGACGCGTGGTATCCAGGGAAATGACTGGCGGCGTAGCGCGATGGCGAGCCAAGATGACTTCGCGCGTGAAATCGATCGCCTGGAAGCAGTGCCAACAATCGCGGACATGCTCGACCTCCCACGAATGCGCAGCGTCTTGCGTCGCCTCGACGGCGAGTCGAACGACATGAAAGCGATCATCGCGGTGCGTGGCTCCTTCTTGCGCTCGCTTGGGCTGGCCCACTTTGCAAGAACACGCTTCTTTGACTGAACCAGCGCCATCGCGACTGCTCTACGTCGAGGCATTATTCGCTGTTTCGACGGCGCGCATCCTAGCCTTCCTGCTCGGGATCAGGCGCGTCGGTCGCCTCGCGACAGCGACGGCCGCCGATCGCTCCACGGTCGATCGCGCGACTGTTACCGACATTCGCCGGACGATCGAGGCGTGGGGCCGGCGGGTGCCATTCCGCAGCAAGTGCCTCGAACAGGGCGTCGCCGCGGCGTGGATGCTTTCCCGGCGACGTCGCCCGGTCACGCTGTTTTACGGGGCGGCGATGATTGAAGGCGAATTGAAGGCCCATGTCTGGGTGCGCTCAGCCGAGCTTGACGTCGTCGGCTGCGAAAATGCGTCGAATTTCGCCGTCTTGTCGCAGTTTTCCAACGACTCATCTTCATGAACGGTTCACGGCTCGCTATATACGGGGGGAAGCGAGGAGAAATGCGATGACGATGCTATGGCAGACGAAGTTTGTGATGGGAGTGGTCTTGACCGCGCTCGTTTCCGGTTCGGCCGGCGCGATGGTTGTCCAATCCAATTCCCCGGTGGCGGCGACGCCCAAGGACTGGAAATATGAAATTCGCGACGGCAAGCGCGTGCCCAAGGGCAACCGCGTGACCAACGCCGACGGCAGCTGGCGCGAGGAAGTTCGTGTCGGCCAGTGCCTGACGGTCAAGGAAAAGACCGCTGCCGGCGATTATAGCGAAACGCGCAAATGCGATTGAGCCGAGTAATCTGAGAATCTAGGCGGCGGGCTTCGTGCCCGCCGTTTTCTTGTCGGGGGCGCTGTTCTCGATCACACCGCACTCGGGAAGTTTCAGCTCCTTGAGGTCGGCGCACGGCCTGACCTGCGTACTTCCTTCGGGCGCAACGAAAATCGCCCATTCCTTGCCGTCGTCGCAGCGCGCCTGCCACATCGAGAGATTCTTGTATTCGGTGACGAACTTCGACCCAATGAGCCGCTTGCAAACGCTGCCCGTATCGTAGATCGCGCGCTTGAGCCCGATTGAGCGGTCCATTTCGCTGGCGGCGGCAAGCTGGTTTTGCGCCTCGCCGCGGACCCTGATTTCCTTGCGCACCGGCTCTGGCGCCGGCGCCGAAGGGCCGCATCCGCCAAGCAGGCCCAGTCCGGCAATCATTACTGTTATCCGCCGCATCGCGTTTCTCCTTCGCCGGCGTCCGTAGCGCGCCAAAAGGAACTCTAATAGCCCGTGGCTTATCCCTCGGCCCGGCGATCACGGAACATTGCCGCTGCCGCGCCCGGCGTCACGCCATCGGCCAGTGCAACGAATATCGTATCATCCCCGGCAATGGTTCCCGCGACTTCCTCAAGACGCGCCACATCGATCGCATTGGCGATGAGGTTGGCCGAGCCGGGCGGGGTCTTGAGCACGAGCAGCGTACCCGCCGCGATGATGTCGATCACCCATTCGCCCAGCAGCCGCCCCAGCCGCGCTCTCGCCAAGCTGGCGTCATTGGCGTTTGGCAAGGCGTAGCGGGCTGCTCCATCCTGCCGCACCCGCGCCGCGCCCAGCTGTTCGAGGTCGCGCGACACGGTTGCCTGCGTCGCAACGATCCCTGCCAGCCCAAGCCGCGCGACCAGCTCCTCCTGGCTCGCCACCCGGTCGTCGCGAAGCCAGTCGGCGATCAGGCGCTGACGCTGGAGCTTCGCGCTCACAGCTCAATCGCACCCGGTTTCGGCGCACACCATCGTGCCGATCCCCTGGTCGGTGAACAGTTCAACGAGGATGGCATGTTCCGCTCGCCCGTCGATCATGTGCGCGCTGCCGACCCCGCCCTCGACCGCTTCGGCACAGGAGGTCAGCTTCGGAATCATCCCGCCGGTCACCGCCTCGTCGGCGATCCGTCGCCGCGCCTCGCCCGCGGTCAGTCGCTGGACGAGGCTCGCCGGGTCCGACGGGTCGGCGAGCAGCCCCGGCGCGCCGGTCAGGTAGATGATCTTCTCCGCACCCATCGCGATCGCGATCGCCCGCGCGGCGTCGTCGGCGTTGACGTTGTACGGCTGGCCGTCCTTGCCCGCGCCGACCGTCGAGACGATCGGCACCAGCCCGTCCTCGTGAAGTGCGTGGAGCAATCCAGCGTTGACCCGGGTGACCGTCCCGACGAACCCCAGTGCCGGGTCGAGCGGTTCGGCCTCGAGCAGCCGAGCATCTTCTCCAGCGACGCCGACCGCGACCGGCTCCAAAGCGTTGAGCGCGCCGACCAGTTCGCGGTTGATCTTCCCGACCAATACCATGCGGACGATGTCGAGCGTCTCGCTGTCGGTTACTCGCAACCCCTCGCGAAACTCGGGGGTCAGGCCGGCGCGCTTCATCTGCTCGTCGATCTGCGGCCCACCGCCGTGGACAAGCACGGGACGAATGCCGACCGAATGAAGCAGCAGCACGTCCTTCGCCAAGCTGCGCGCGCGCGCCGGGTCGGTCATCGGCAGTCCGCCGACTTTGACCACGATCACCTTGCCGGTGAAGCGGCGGATATACGGCAGCGCCTGGATCAGCAGCGCGGCGGTTTCGTTGGGGGTCATCATGACGTGAGGCTATTCTCTTTGATGTAGCCCGGCCCCAAATCGACGCTGATGGCGCGCCCCTTGCCCGAGCCGAGGCCGAGGTCGACGACGATGTCGATGCTGTCGCCATGCATGTGCGCCGCGACGCCACCCATGTCGTGGGGGATCTCGATCCCGCCATCGGCGACCCTTATCCCGCCATAGGAGACCGCGGCGCGATCGCTCTCGAACGCCGCGCCGCACGCGCCCGCCTCGCCGAGCAATCGTCCCCAGTAAGCGTCAGCGCCGTACCAGCTGCACTTGATCAGCTGGTTGTTGCCGATCGACCGCGCGACGTGGCGCGCCTCGGCGTCGGACGCAGCGCCGGTGACGT
The DNA here is from genome assembly GCA_046596505.1 of Sphingomicrobium sp. Taxonomy (GTDB): domain Bacteria; phylum Pseudomonadota; class Alphaproteobacteria; order Sphingomonadales; family Sphingomonadaceae; genus Sphingomicrobium. Next base: position 4,800 of record JBKJMA010000241.1, on the reverse strand, counting down.
GGATCGTGACGAGCTTGGTCATCCCTTCGGCGTCGCGCGCCATCTGCAGCATCAGCGATTCACAAACCTGGAACACCGCGTCCTCGAACGCCGCCATGTCGGCCGGCGGACCGGCGCGGCTGCTGGCGAACAGCATCGCGGTGTCGTTGGTCGAAGTCGCGCCATCGGTGATGAGGCAGTTGAAGCTGGCGTTGGCGGCGCGCGCCAGGATGTCCTGCAGCACCGGGCGCTCGACTTCGGCGTCAGTCGTCAGGAAGGCAAGCATCGTCGCCATGTTCGGGGCGAGCATGCCGCACCCCTTGGCCATCCCGCCGACCTTGAATCCGGGGCCTTCGACGAGCGCTTCCTTGGGCCGCGTGTCGGTGGTCAGGATCGCGGTGGCCGCGGCATGGCCGCCGTCAGGACCGCGCGCCTCGGCCAGCGCCGGGGTCGCCGCGATCAGCTTGCCGATCGGCAGCGCAACCCCGATCAGCCCGGTCGAGCAGACGAGCATCTCGCCCGAAGCGCAGCCGACCGCGGCGGCGGCGGCGGTTGCCATCGCCTCAGCGTCGACACGGCCCGCCACGCCCGTCCCGGCATTGGCATTGCCCGAGTTCACCACCACCCCGGCCGCCATCCCGCCGCTCGCGGCGAGCCGCTCGACGCAGGCATCGACCGGCGGCGCGCGGAACTTGTTCCGGGTGAACACCGCGGCGCACGGGATCGGCTTGCCGTTGTCGGTGACGAGCAGCGCGAAGTCGGGTCGCGATGCCTTGACCCCGGCATGAAGCCCGGCGGCGACGAACCCCCGGGGGGCGGTAACGCTCATTGCCAAAAGCTCATGGATAAACTCCGCAGGTGGTGAGGCCGGCGCCCTCGTCGAGCCCGAGCATCAGGTTGGCGCACTGGATCATCTGTCCCGCCGCGCCCTTGCCGAGATTGTCGATCGCGGCGATCGCGACGATCATTCCGGTCCGCTCGTCATAGCGCGCGGTGAGGAAGGCCGCGTTCGACCCGGTCGCCCACTTGGTCTCGGGCGGCGCTTCGCCAACATGGACGAACGGCTCATCGGCATAAGCTTCGCGCAGCACCGCCAGCGGATCGCACGCGCGGTTTGCTCGGGCATAGCAGGTCGCGAGGATCCCGCGGCTCATCGGCGCGAGGTGCGGGGTGAACAGCGGCTCCCCGCCAAGCATCATCCGCATCTCGGCGGTATGGCGATGGTCAAGCAGGCCATACGCCCGCAACGACCCGTCGACCGCGCAGAAGTGGGTGCCCGCGCTGGCCGCGCGCCCCGCGCCCGACACGCCCGAGGCCGCGTCAATGATCAGCCCCTCGCGCGATGCGATCCCCGCCTCGACCAGCGGCCGCAACGCCAGTGTCGCGGCGGTTGGATAGCAGCCCGGCGCGGCGACCAACTGCGCAGACTTGATCGCGTCGCGGTTTACTTCCGGCAGGCCATAAACGAACCGCCCGAGGAACTCGGGGCGCGAATGCGCCTCGCCATACCAGTGCGCATAATCCTCGCCTGTCTCGAGCCGGAAGTCAGCGCCGAGGTCGACGATTTTCGCGCCGCTGGCGACGAACTCGTCCGCCAGATTTTGGGTCTCACCGTGGGGCAAGGCCGCGAACACCAAGTCGCAACCGGCAAGGCCCCCCGGAGCCCACGCCTCGAATGACCTCTCCGGATAGGCAAGGCCGAGATGCGGGTGAACCGTCGCGACCAACTGGCCAGCGTTCGACGAAGCGAACAGGCGCGTGGCCGCCATGCCGCCATGCGCGGTGAGAAGTCGAAGCAGTTCGCCACCGACATAACCGGAAGCGCCGAGAATCGCGGTCTTGATCATCGCCAATATATGCAGATTAGTGCATAAACATGCAAGGTCACATCGCCCTCGCCTTTGCTTCGACAATGCCGCTAGAATGAACCCATGCGTTATTTTGCACTTGCCGCTCTCGCACTTCTTGCCGCCGCTCCCAAGCCGCTGACCCCGATCGACATTGTCGCCGCAGCGCCCGCGTCGGCGTGGCGCGGGATTGCGCCTGAGGACTTGCTCGTCATCGATTTCAAAGCCGGCCCCCGGGTCGTCATCCAGCTCGCACCCGCTTTTGCACCGGTCCATGTCGCCAACATCCGGGCGCTGGCCCGCGCGCACTGGTGGGACGGCGCGGCAATCTATCGCGTGCAGGACGATTACGTCGTCCAGTGGGGCCATAACGACGACCGCAAGCTTCCCGCCGGGATCGTCGCCAAGCCGCCCGCCGAATATGTCCGCCCGATCGCCGGCCTGCCCGTCACGCATTTCCCTTACCGTGACAGCTATGTGACGCGTGCCGGCTACGCATCCGGTTGGCCCGTCGCAATCGATGGAAGGACGGCCAGCCTGACCCACTGCTATGCCTATGTCGGGGTCGGCCGGGACCTCGCGCCCGACACCGGGACCGGCGGTGAGCTTTACGCGGTCATCGGCCACGCCCCGCGCCAGCTCGACCGCAACATCGCTATCGTCGGCCGGGTGATCGCCGGGATCGAGGCAATGAGCAGCCTGCCGCGCGGGACCGATGCGCTCGGCTTCTACAAGGAACGGTTGAGCGACGTGCCGATCGCCTCGACCCGTCTCGCCTCCGACCTCCCCGCCGCCGACCGCCCCGACTTCGAGGTGATGGATACCGCGAGCGCAAGTTTTGCCGCCTACCTCGCCAAGCGCGCCAACCGCCGCGACGACTTCTACCGCCGCGCGGCGGGCGGGGTTGACCTGTGCAACGCGCCGGTGCCCGTGCGGCCGGTCAAGCGCTGAGCGAGCCGACCCGGCAGCGCGCGACCAGGCCAAGACCAGCAACGGCGACATGGCGGCCAGCGGCCCTCACGTCACCAGCAATCTGCCGGCTGTCGAAGAAGCATGGAAACGGGCTCAGGCCAATCCCCAGCTGGCGATCTACCAGCTGAAGAATGCGGCCTATAAATTCAGTTGGCTGCTGATCCCCTTATCACTGCCGTCCATGTGGTTGCTGTTTCCATTCAGTCGCCACTTTCGCCTGTACGACCATGTGGTATTCGTGACCTATCTGCTCGGGTTTATGACCTTGCTCGTGGCGCTTCTGACGATGGAAGTCACCGCCGGATGATCGCTGGCGGTTAAGGTCGCGTCTCTATCTCGGGCAGGGGTAGTTGCGCTCGAACACCGTGCGCATCGCCTGTTTGATGTCCATCCGCGCAAGCTCGGCCGGCGCAATGGCGTGCATGCCGACGATCAACTCGCGCGGGCCGAGATATTTGGTGACGGGGGCGCACCAGTCGGTCGGCTGGTGTGCGGCCATCTTTGCGGCATGCTCGTCATGAAGTTCGTCGCCCGCCGCTTCGGCCTCGAACTGAAGTTTCTTCAGATCGGAGGAAAACAGCGCGAATGGGCCCTTGGCGCGCAGGCTGTCGGCCTTTTTAAGGAATATCGCTGCCGGCATCCGCGCCGCCACTGGCGACGCTGCCAACATTATTGCCGCGGCCGCAAGGGCGATTCGTTGGTGTTGCAAAGCCGCTCTCCCGCCCCGCGCCGATTGTTCGTCAGGCGGCGGCTTTTTGCAACAGGTGCGAGCAGGGATATTTGCGTTCGAGTACCGAGCGCAGGACGTCCCTGGTGTCGGTCGTCGAGCGGCGGTGGATTGGGACGGCGCGCAGCGCGGCGAGGTATTCATTCTTGTTGACGCGCGGCTTGTCGGCGGTCGGCGGGCAGAAGGCGGTGCGGTGACCCAGGGCTTGCTCACGCGCATACTCGAGCTTGAGCTCGTCGCCATTGGCCTCGACCAGCCGCTTCAGCCGGTAGAAATCGGGCGACAGCAGGGCGAACGGGCCGCGCCGGATCAGCGTATCGACCCTTACGAGGAAGTGCGCGACATCCTGTGCGCTGGCTGCGGTGACCGGCGCCGCGGCGAGAAGGAGACCGAGAAAAAGCTTCTTGTGCACATCGTCTCCATACTTGCTGTGCACGCTGAACGCACGACTGGCAGAGTTTACGTCAGTTCTTCTTCGACCCGCGATCCCGGCTTTCGCCGGAAGCCCGTCAGGCGCCGGCGGGGGCCGCTGACCCCACGCCGGTAGACGGCCGCCGGCTCTTGGGAATCGACGACCCGGCCGCCGGAAGCAGCGGCTTCGACGACCCGCCGCGGTCGATCAGACCGCCTTCGAGCACCGTCTTGATTTCGTCGCCCGATAGCGTCTCATATTCAAGCAAAGCCTTGGCGAGCGTGTGGAGTTCGTCCTGGTGCTCGGTCAGGAGATGCTTGGCGCGGGCATAGCCGGCATCGACGATACGGCGGATCTCGGTATCGATCGCCTGCGCGGTCTCGTTCGACATCGACATGTTTTGCTGGCGAGAATAGCCGAGGAACACTTCCTCCTCGCCTTCGGAATACATTAGCGGGCCGAGCGTGTCGGACATGCCCCAGCGCGTGACCATGTCGCGCGCCAGCTTGGTTGCGTACGAGATGTCGGACGAGGCGCCCGACGATACCTTGTCATAGCCGAAGATGACTTCCTCGGCGACGCGTCCGCCCATCGAAACGGCGAGGTTGGCGTACATCTTGTCGCGGTGATAGCTGTACGAATCCCGCTCGGGCAGCCTCATCACCATGCCGAGCGCGCGGCCGCGCGGGATGATCGTCGCCTTGTGGATCGGATCCGAAGCCGCTTCGTGCATCGCGACGACGGCGTGGCCGGCCTCGTGATAGGCGGTCATCTTCTTCTCGTCGTCGGTCATGACCATCGAGCGGCGCTCGGTGCCCATCATGACCTTGTCCTTGGCCTCCTCGAATTCGCTCATCGCGACA
>JBKJMA010000071.1:0-4838 GCA_046596505.1 Sphingomicrobium sp. | reverse complement strand
CAGCGCCTGCCGCAGACCCTCTCGGGCGGTCAGCTGCAGCGTGTCGCGATCGCGCGCGCGCTGGTGCATCGGCCGCAGCTGATCCTCGCCGACGAACCGACCGGCAACCTCGATCCCGAGACTGCCGCGCGCGTGCTGTCGCTATTCGCGGAGGCAATCCGGGAAAACGGCGCAGCCGGGGTGATGGTAACGCACTCGGCTGCGAGCGCGGCGATCGCCGATCGGGTACTGACGCTGGGTGTGGACGGGCTGGTCGAGCGACGTGGCCTCTGACGCCGGCCTGTGGTCGGGACGGCTCGCACTTGGCTGGCTGATCGGCGGCGAGTGGCGCTTCCACCCCGCCCGGTTCGGGTTGACGGCGGTTGCGATCGCGGTCGGCGTGGCGCTCGGCTTCGCGGTCCACCTCGTCAACGGATCGGCGCTCGCGTCGTTCGACGGAGCGATGCGCGAGATTAACGGCGCGGCCGACCTATCGATCCGCGCGACCAGCTCGCTCGGGGTGGACGAACGTCTCTACCCGCTAGTGGCGCGCGCGGCGGGCGTAGCCGACGCCAGCCCGGTGGTCCGTCTCGATGCGCGGATCGGCGCGGTCCGGCTGACACTGCTGGGCGTCGACGTTGTGCGGGCCGCCGCGGTTACGCCGTCGCTGGTCGGAATACGGCCACACGGGCCCGACACCGGCAACGATGCGGCGTTCGACGAGGCCGCGCTGTTTCTTTCGCGCGCCGCGATGACGCGCGCGCGGGTCGCGGTCGGCGCGCAAGTCGTGGTCGTCGCCAACGGTCGCTCGGTGCCCTTGCGCGTCGTCGGCACGCTGCCGGCGGCGAGCGACTCGGCTGCGATCGGTGTGATCGACATCGCAGCGGCGCAGTGGCGGTTCGGACGCCTCGGCCGCATCGACCGGCTCGACCTATCTCTCTCCGATCGCTCCGCGGCCGAGGCGGCGCTTAGGACCTTGCTGCCGCCCGATGCGCTCCTCTCCACGGCGGAAGCGCAAGGCGCACAAGGCGACGCGCTATCACGCGCCTATCGCGTCAACCTCGACATGCTCGCGCTCGTTGCGCTGCTGACGGGGGGCTTCCTGGTCTATTCAGCGCAATCGCTGTCGGTGGTCCGCCGCCAGCGCGCGTTCGCGCTGCTCAGGACGCTCGGCATGCAGCGTCGCGGCGTCGTCGCCGCGATCATTGTCGAAGGGCTGGCGATCGGGCTGGTCGGCGCATCGTTCGGGCTGGCGGCCGGCTACGGGATGGCCTGGTCGGCGTTGCACTGGTTCGGGGGAGATCTCGGCGCGGGATATTTCGGCGGCGGCACCGCGCACATCGTCTTCCAGCCCGCTGCGGCGGCTGGCTTCTTCGCGCTGGGGCTGGTCGCAGCATGCCTTGGCAGCGCGCTGCCCGCTCGTGCCGCTTCACGTGCCGCGCCCGCCGCCGCGTTAAAGAACGCCGGTGACGTGATCGACCCGCGCCAGCCGGTTTCCTGGCGGCCCGCGGTAGTACTGCTGATCGCAGGCGCGGCCGCGTCGCTGCTCCCCGCGGTTGACGGACTGCCGCTGTTCGGCTTCGCTGGCATGGCGCTGATGCTGGCTGGAGGCGTCGCCGGAGTACCATGGTTCGCGCGGACGCTGTTGTCGCCGTTGGCGCGGGGATCGCACGGCAGTGTGCCCGGGATGCTTGCGATCCGCCATCTCCACGGCGCACCCGGCGCGGCGGCGACCGCGCTGTGCGGGATCGTCGCGTCGGCCGCGTTGATGATCGCGATGGCGACGATGGTCACCAGCTTTCGTGGTGCGGTCGACGACTGGCTCGGCCAGGTGCTGGGTGCCGATCTGTACCTGCGAACGACCGCGGGCGCGAGCTTCGACCCCGCAACCCGAGCCCGGCTCGCGACGACCCCGGGGATCGCCAGCCTCGCCTTCAGCCGCCAGCTCCCGCTCACCATCGCCGCCGATCGCCCGCCGCTCAGCCTGATAGCACGGCCCGAGCGCGGCGGTCGCGATCCCCTGCTCGTCCTGATCGCGCGCGCGCCGACCCTGCCGCAGGGCGCGCTGCCGATATGGGTCTCGGAGCCCGCACAGCGGCTCTACGGCTGGGATCCGGGAGAGCGCATCGTGTTGCCGATCGCGGGCCGGACCAGCTTCACGGTCGCGGGCGTGTGGCGCGATTATGGGCGACAGGGCGGCGCGGTGCTGATCGACGAAGCGGATTATCAGCGCCTCACCGGCGACGACGGTCGCGACGAGATCTCGGTGACGATCGAGCCTGGCCGCGACCCCGCGCGAATGGCGCGCGACGTTGCGGCGCGACTCCCTGCGATGCTGCGCGATCAGGTGGAGATTAGCTTGCCCGCGACGCTCAAGCGGCTCGCGCTCACGCTGTTCGATCGCAGCTTCGCGGTGACCTATTTGCTTGAGGCGGTTGCAATCGGCGTCGGGCTCGCGGGCGTCGCCGCGACGATGTCGGCGCAGACGATCGCGCGGGAGCGCGAGTTCGGGATGTTGCGCCATTTGGGGCTGACCCGCCGTCAGCTGACGACGATGCTGGCGACCGAGGGCGCGATTGTTGGACTGACCGGTGCGCTCGCCGGCATTGGCCTCGGGCTGGCGCTGGCACAGGTGCTGATTCACGTCATCAACCCGCAGTCGTTCAACTGGACGATGGCGACGCGCATCCCGATCGGAACGCTGGCCGGCGTCGCCGCGGCGTTGACCGGTGCGGCGGCGGTTACCGCGGTCCTCGCAGGGCGGCGCGCCACCGCGAGAAGCGCGATCCAGTCGGTTCGGGAGGATTGGTGATGAACCGGCTAAGGATCCTCGTCGGCTGGGTCGCGGCGATCAGTATCGCGGCACCTGCGGCCACCCCCTACCCGGTGGTGCGGCCGGGGATCATATTAAGCTTCCCCGCAGATCACGGCGCGCACCCGCGGTTCCGCACCGAATGGTGGTACGTCACCGGCTGGCTGCGCACCGCATCGGGCGAAGATCTGGGCTTCCAAGTCACCTTCTTCCGCACCCGCCCGCCAGGTGATGAAGGCAATCCCAGCCGCTTCGCCGCGCGGCAGGTGCTGTTCGCGCACGCGGCGTTGTCCGACCCCGCCGCCGGCCGGCTGCTCCACGGCGAACGTGCCGCGCGCCAGGGCTTCGGCCTCGCCAGCGCACGCACCGACGACGCCGACATCGCGATCCGTGACTGGCGGTTGCGACGCTCGCCGGACGGGCGATGGGCGACGCGCGTGACCGCCGATGGCTTCGCGCTGGCGCTCGACTTCCGGCCGACCCAGCCGCCGCTGCCCCAAGGCCGGGGCGGCTACAGCCGCAAGGGGCCGGACCCACGACAGGCAAGCTATTATTACTCGATCCCCCATCTGCGGGTCAGCGGCCGCGTCCGTCGCGGAGACCGTCTCGAGGCAGTGACCGGCGAGGCGTGGTTCGACCGCGAATGGTCATCCAATTACCTCGCCCCCACCGCGCAAGGCTGGGATTGGACCGGGCTCAACTTTGATGATGGATCGGCGCTCATGGCGTTCCGGATCCGGCGCAAGGGTGGCGGCACGATTTGGGCCGGCGGGTCCTATCGCCGGCCGGGCGGCGCCGTGGCGGTGCTGGGACCCGGCGACGTCGCTTTCCGCACGCTCGCAACGTGGCGCAGCCCGGCCACCGGCGCAGTCTATCCGGTGAAACAGGAACTCAGCATTCGCGTTGACGGGAGGATCGAGCGGTGGCGCCTGCAACCGATGTTCGCCGCGCAGGAACTCGATGCGCGGCGAAGTGGACTTCCGGTCTATTGGGAGGGCGCGGTCAGCACGCGCGGCGGTCGCGGCTACCTCGAACTGACCGGCTACGACCGGGCACTCAGGATGTAGTGGAAACGGCCAAGATCGCTGCATGAGAACGGCTCTTGAACGCCGGAAGCGGGAGCAGCTCAATCGGGGCGTCGTGGCTATATCCATGCGCCTTTCAAGTCGCGCAGCTTTGGACCCCGCTTTTCACGCGAACGCCATCCCGCTAACGCAGCACTACTTCCGGGGAGGGCCTGTAGCTCAACGGTAGAGCCGGCCGCTCATAACGGCTAGGTTGGGGGTTCGAATCCCTCCGGGCCCACCACCGCCTTACGCTCCGGCATCAGCCCGCCATCGGCATCCTGAGCACGAGATCGCCGCCATCGGCCGCGAGCCGGCCGCCAACGATTTGCGCCAGCCCGACGACCATCCGTAGCGAGAAATTGACCGCGTCGCCGCCGGTGCCATCGAACAGCGCCGCCGGGCTTAAACCTTCGAGCGAGCGCGGCCGCGACAGGCGCAGTGCGCAGAACCCGTCTTCGCGCCGTACCGCAAGGCGCAGCGTCTCGCCCGGCGTGGTCGCCGCCATGACGGCGTCGGCGAAGCGGTCGAGCAGGCGCTCGGCGAGGTCGCGGTCGAGCGTGCACAGGCCTTCGTGCGCTGGAGAATCGATCGCCAGCGTCACGCCGCGCTCGCTCGCCCGCGCCTGCAAGCCGGTCGCGAAGGCCGGAAAGAATGTCGAGAAATCGGTCGTCGACCCTTCCTCGCCGCTGCGCGACCTCAGCCGCGCGGCGAAGTCGAGGTCGTCGATCGCGGCGAGCAGGATATGCGCCTGCGCGACGATTTCTGCGGCCCGCGCGCGATAGCCACTCTGCGCCGGCCCGAAATACTGGCCGTCGATGATCTCGGCGAAACCGATGATCGCATTGAGCGGGGTCCTAATTTCATGAACCAGCTCACGCAACGCCGCCGGGTCGAGCGGTCCCGGCGCGGCGACGATCGCCGGCGGGGCGAGCGCTTCGGCGCGGCGGGCGATCCCGCGATAGCCAACGAAGCGGCCGTCG
>JBKJMA010000018.1:0-5093 GCA_046596505.1 Sphingomicrobium sp. | reverse complement strand
GGCGAGGGATACCGTGCGCCAGCCGTAGTGGACCATGAGCAGCCCGCCGGCGAAGATGCCCAGCGCTGGTCCGAAATAGAGCGCCGAGGCGACCGCGCTGTTGGCGATGCCGCGATGCTTGCCGGCGACCTTGGCGGCGATGATCTTCGACGCGGCGGGGAAGGCGACCCCCTCGCCGATGCCGAGTGCGAGTCGGAGCACGACGAGCGAGGCGAGCCCGCCGACGAAGCTGGTCAGCGTGGTCGCCAGCGCCCACAGCGCGAGCCCGGCTGCGACGAGGCGGTAGACACAAAAGCGGTCGGACAGCCAGCCGACGACGAGCTGGGCGGGGGCGTAGATCCAGGCAAAGGCGGAAACCGCGATGCCGAACCCGGTGGCGGTCAGCGCGAGCTCGGTCTTGAGCCCCGGCGCGGCAATCGCCAGCGCGCCACGATCGACGTAATTGAGGAGCACCAGCAGCGCGAGCGCAACGGTCAGCGCCGCGCCCGTTCCGGCCGCTCTTCGCGGGTTCGCCAAGGTCGCCATCTTCTCTCTCCCGCGCCGGCCGTGTCGCCCGGCCTCTCGCTTCGGAGAGAAAGCTAGGTTGCGCGGCGGGGGATGTCGATGCTGTTTCTGACGCGCTACTCGGCCGGACCGGTACGCTGCTCTTCGAGCCAGCGTTCGAGCCACTTGATGGTGTAGTTGCCCGACTGGAAGGCCGGGTCGTTGGCGATGCGGACGTGGAGCGGGATGGTTGTCTTCATGCCCTCCACGACGAACTCTTCCAGCGCGCGTTTCAACCGCATGATGCAGCGTTCGCGGGTCTTGCCATAGACGATCAGCTTGCCGATCATGCTGTCATAGTAAGGCGGCACGCGGTAGCCGGCATAAAGCCCGCTATCGACGCGGACGTGCATTCCGCCGGGCGCGACGAAATTCTTCACGAGGCCCGGTGAAGGGGCGAAAGTCTCGGGATCCTCGGCATTGATGCGGCATTCGATCGCGTGGCCATGGAGGATGATCTCGTCTTGGGTGCACGACAGGCCGTCCCCCTGGGCCACCCTTATCTGCTCGCGGACGAGGTCGATGCCGCTGATCATCTCGGTGATCGGATGCTCGACCTGGAGCCGGGTGTTCATCTCGATGAAGTAGAATTCGCCATGCTCGTAGAGGAACTCGATCGTGCCGGCGCCGCGATAGTGCATGTCGGCCATTGCCTTGGCGACGATCCCGCCCATGCGTTCGCGCTGCTCGGGCGAGATGACCGGGGAGGGGGCTTCTTCCAGGACTTTCTGGTGGCGGCGCTGGATCGAGCAGTCGCGCTCGCCAAGGTGGATCGCCTTGCCCTGCCCGTCGCCGAACACCTGGAATTCGATGTGGCGCGGGTCGTCGAGGTATTTCTCCAGATAGACGGTGTCGTCGCCGAACGCCGCACGGGCCTCGGACGCGGCCTGCGCCATCAGGCTTTCGAGCTGGTCCTCGTCAGGCACGACCTTCATCCCGCGCCCGCCGCCGCCCGATGCCGCCTTGATCAGCACCGGATAGCCGACCTGTGCCGCAATTTCCTTCGCTTCGGCAATGGTCACGAGCGGTCCGGGTGAGCCGGGGACGAGCGGCAGTCCGAGCTTCGCGGCGGTGCGCTTGGCCTCGACCTTGTCGCCCATGATGCGGATATGCTCGGGCTTGGGACCAACCCAGATGATCCCGTGCGATTCGACGATCTCGGCGAACTGGGCATTTTCGGACAGGAAGCCATAGCCGGGATGGATCGCGTCGGCGTGGGTGATCTCGGCCGCCGAGATGATCGCGGGGATGTTGAGATAGCTGTCCGCGGCGGACGGGGGACCGATGCACACCGTTTCGTCGGCGAGGCGAACGTGCATCGCGTCGCTGTCGGCGGTCGAGTGGACCGCGACGGTCTTGATGCCCATCTCGTGGCACGCGCGGTGAATGCGCAACGCGATCTCGCCGCGGTTGGCGATGAGCAGCTTGGTGATCGGCATGCTAGTCGATCACCACCAACGGCTGGTCATATTCGACCGGCTGGGCATCGGCGACGAGCAATTGGCGAACGGTGCCGGCCTTAGGGGCGAGGATCGGGTTCATCACCTTCATCGCTTCGATGATCATCAGTGTATCGCCCGCCTTGACCGCATCGCCCGGCGCCACGAACACCTTGCCGCCCGGCTCGGCCGAGAGGAAGACGGTGCCGACCATTGGCGACTTGACCGCGTCGACCGGAGCGGCGGCGGGGGCGGCGGCGGCGGCCGGTGCGACCGCCGCCGCCGCGAACAACGGGGCCGGCGAATGATGCGCGACATGCACCGGCGCGGCCTCGCGCCGCACCCTTATCTTGCGGTTGCCGTCCTCGACCTCGATCTCGGTCAGCTCGTTGGCGGTGAGCAGTTCGGCAAGCTCGCGCACGAGCTTCGCGTCGATCCGCATGCCACTCTCGGCGGGCATCGCCTTGTCATCGGCCATCAATGTGTCCCTACGGTAATCAGTCGGCTCCCCTGTCAGAGCCGCGCTGTCGCGTCCAGTGCGAGCGTATAGCTCATCGCCCCAAAGCCGCGGATTGAACCCTTGCACACCGCGCCGACGACGCTCTTGTGACGAAAGTCCTCGCGCGCCTCGGGGTTCGACAGATGCACCTCGATCACCGGCACCGTGATGCTGGCGACCGCGTCGCGCAGCGCGACCGAAGTGTGGGTGAAGCCACCCGGGTTGAGGATCACCGCCTTTGCCCCCAACGCCTGCGCCTCGTGCAGCCAGTCGATCAGGTGTCCTTCATGGTTCGACTGGCGCATATCGACGGTCAAGCCGAGCCGCTCGCCCTGCGTGGTCAGCATCGCGCCGATGTCGTCGAGCGTGTCGCGGCCATAAATGTCGGGTTCGCGCGACCCCAGCAGATTGAGGTTGGGTCCGTTCAACACGAAGATAGTAACGCTCATTGCCCCGCCGATCGTCAGTTGCGCGTCGGGACTGCGCCACCTATCTCGCCCAAGTCAATGACGATCGATTCCACCCTGTCGCTCCGCATCAACGGCGAGCATCGGCGCGTGCCCGAGGGGATGACGCTGGCCGAGCTGATCAACTCGATCGGGCTCGACCCGTTGCGCGTCGCGGTTGAGCGCAATCTCGAGATCGTGCCGCGGTCCACATTCGGGACGCTGTTTGTCGAGGATGGCGACGATTACGAGATCGTCCATTTCGTCGGAGGCGGTTGAGATGAACGCACACCAGAATATCGCTGCCGACACATGGACCGTCGCTGGCCGCACCTTCTCGTCGCGGTTGATCGTCGGCACCGGCAAGTACAAGAGCTTCGAGGAGAATGCCGCAGCGGTCGAGGCGTCGGGGGCCGAGATCGTCACCGTCGCCGTTCGGCGGGTCAATGTGACCGATCCGAACGCGCCGCGGCTGAGCGACTTTATCGACCCGACCAAGATCGTCTACCTGCCCAATACCGCGGGTTGCTTTACCGCCGAGGAGGCGATGCGGACTTTGCGGCTGGCGCGCGAGGCGGGCGGGTGGAACCTCGTCAAGCTGGAAGTGCTGGCCGAGGCCAAGACGCTCTATCCCGACATGATCGAAACCATCCGTGCGACCGAGCTGCTTGCGAGGGAAGGGTTCGAGGTGATGGTTTACTGCACCGACGACCCGATCATGACGAAGCGCTGCGAGAATGCCGGGGCGGTCGCGGTGATGCCGCTCGGCGCGCCGATCGGCTCGGGGCTCGGGGTGCAGAACCCGGTTACCATCCGGCTGATTGTCGAACAGTCGCAGGTCCCGGTGCTGGTCGACGCCGGCGTCGGCACCGCGAGCGATGCCGCGGCGGCGATGGAGCTTGGCTGCGACGGGGTCCTCATGAACACCGCCATCGCCGAGGCGAAGGAGCCGGTGCTGATGGCCCACGCGATGCGCCACGCGGTCGCGGCGGGGCGACTGGCCTATCGCGCGGGGCGAATGGCGAAGCGGCGCTATGCTGACCCGTCGAGCCCGCTGGCAGGGCTCATCTGACGGCGAGCGGTGTCCCAACTCCCGCAATCGGTAGCGACGGCCTTAAATCGGGTGCCAGAGCGTGCTAACGTCGGAATGATGGAGAAGATGGCCGGACACACAGCTGACATGGTTCCACCAGTTGATCTGTTTGGCGCTGACAATCGCCACATCCGCCTCGTGACCGACAGCCCGATTCCATCGGTGATCAGCAATCCAAGGTTACCGGACAATCCGATCGTCGCGTGCAATGCCGCATTTTGCGAACTGACCGGTTATTCGACCGAGGAAGTCGTGGGGCGGAACTGCCGCTTCCTGTCGGGGCCGGCGACAGAGCCATGGCTCACGGAGGAAATTCGTCGGGGGGTACGCGAACATCGGCCGGTGCTCGTCGAGATCCTCAACTACAAGCGTAACGGCCAACCGTTCCGAAACGCGGTCCTCGTCGCGCCGATCTACGACGAGCATGACGCATTGTTGTATTTTCTGGGGTCGCAGGTCGAAATCGATGCCGCTGCATCGGCGCCATCGAGCATGCGACGAATCCGCGCGGCGGAAATGGTGAAGGCGCTATCGCCACGGCAAGGCCAGGTGCTCAAGTTGGTCGCCAACGGCCTGCTCAACAAGCAGATCGCGGCCGAACTCGATCTTGCCGAAAAGACCGTCAAGATGCACCGCGCGATCCTCATCAATCGGCTGGGACTGCATACGACAGCTGACCTCATCCGTCTGGCGGTCGAAGCCGGCCTGTGAGCGACACCGCTTGCGACAAGGCACGAGCGCCGGATCGCCTGACAAACGAGCTTCGTTGAAGCCGATGACCGGGGGCATCGCTGCCCCCGGTCACGTTCTTTGCCAATTAGCTCTTCGGCAACAGCACCGCGTCGATCACGTGAATGACGCCGTTCGAGCATGCGATATCGGCGGTCACCACTTTGGCGCCGTCAACGGTAACGCCGTGGGTGCCATCGACATGAACCGTCGCACCGCCCGCGGTTGTCGGGTCCATGACCTGGCCGGCGACGTCTGCGGCCATTACCTTGCCCGGCAGGACGTGGAGCAGCAGGATCGCGGTCAGCTTGTCCTTGTTCTCGGGCTTGACCAGGGTTTCGACG
>JBKJMA010000275.1:0-4875 GCA_046596505.1 Sphingomicrobium sp. | reverse complement strand
GCCGTGCGGCGGGCGGAAAGCGGGCGGGACTAGTGCGATGATCGTCACGTTCCCGCCCGGTCGGGGCTCACACCGCTGATGGATCGGTACCAGCGCGCGGGACGGCCCCGCCCGGGTCGGTCACGCGCAGGGTCGCGAAGGCGGCGATGAGCATGACGACCGCAGCGGCGAGCATCGTCCAGATCGGCTGGCCGGGGAAGAACGCCTTCATGATCGAACCCATGACCGTCGCCACTAGCAGCTGGGGCACGACGATGAAGACGTTGAACAGCCCCATGAAGATACCGAGCTTCGACTGCGGCAGCGCGCTAGCCAGGATGGCGTAGGGCATGGCGAGGATCGACGCCCAGGCGATGCCGATTCCGACTTCGGCGAGCAGCAGCCACGTCGCGTCGTGGATGACGAAGAAGCTGGCGTAGCCCGCCGCGCCTGCGGTAAGACACAGCGCATGAGTACGGACCTTGCCGACCCGCCCTGCCAGCCACGGCAGCAGGGTCAGCGCGGCAATTGCAGCGACGCCATTGTACACCGCGAACAGCACGCCAACCCAGTTGCCGCCTTCCTGGTAGGCCGGGCTGGCCGCGTCGGCCGACCCGAAATAGCGCATCGCCACGACCGGGGTGGTGTTGATCCACATGATGAACAGCGCTGACCAGCTGAAGAATTGGGCAACGGCGAGCTGCTTCATCACCGGCGGCATGCCCGAAAAATCGCCGACGATGTGCGACAGCATGGTTGCCTTGCCGGCGCGCGCAAGGCGGATCGCGGCGATGCTGGCGAGGCCGTAAGCGGCGAGCAGGCCGCCCAGCAGATAGACCTCCTTTTCGAGGCGGAACTCGGCGACCGCCGCGACGACGATTACGCCCGCGCCGAGCCAGATCATGCTTCGCGCCAGTCCGCGAGCGGCGAGCGCGCGCATCGTCAGCTGCTCCGGGTCGTCGATCCCCGCTTCGCCGAACATCCGCTGTTCGTCGGGCGAATATTCCTTCGTCGAGAACACCGTCCACAAGACCGACAGGAAAAGTGCCGCGCCGCCGAACCAGAAGCTGTAACGGACGGTATCGGGGATGCCGCCGCCGGGCGCGTCGTTCGAAATACCGAGATGATCGAGCACGTAGGGGAAGATCGATCCGACCACAGCGCCAGCGCCGATGAAGGCGGTCTGGAGCGCATAGCCGGCGGTATGCTGGTCCTTGCGCAGCATGTCGCCGACGAAGGCGCGGAACGGCTCCATCGAGATGTTGAGGCTGGCGTCGAGCATCCACAGCAGGATCGCGGCGAACAGCAAGGCGGGAGCAAGCGGCATCATCAGCAGGGCCAGCGCGGCGAGGATCGCGCCACCGAGGAAATAGGGGCGGCGGCGGCCGAGGCGACCGAGCCAGGTCCGGTCGGACAAATGCCCGACGATCGGCTGGACGAGCAGGCCGGTCAGCGGCGCGGCGATCCACAGGACCGGCAGGTCGTCGAGGCTCGATCCGAGCGACTGGAAGATGCGGCTCATGTTCGCGTTCTGGAGGGCGAAGCCGACCTGGATTCCGAAAAATCCGAACGAGATATTCCACAGGCCGGCGAACGACTGGCGCGGTTTGTCCGTCGGGGTGTGCAACATGGTGTGGTCTCTCCTGCGTTGCTTACGCTGGCAGAACATTTGCGCGATGCCAACGCGGCCTGTCACATTGTTGCAATGCAGCGCATACGAATACTTGCGTGACGCGAGCCGGGGCGCCACTGGCATCGGCGCACAACAAAAGTGCAACGAGGGGGATCTGCGAATGGCGCTTGCACCGGCTGATGGGGCATTTGAAGCGAGCTCGCTCGATGTGGCTGGCGGCGTCGGCGATCCGCCGGCCAACGCGACCCAGCTGCAATATTATGTCCTTGGGCTGTGGTGCGCCCGGCGAACACGCGACGCCCGATGATCTCGTCGGTCCACGCCACCGAAAACCTTGTCTTCTCGGTCCTGATCCAGCTGATCGTGATGATCGCCGCCGCGCGCCTGCTTCACGTTGCGGCGCGCAAGCTCGGCCAGCCGGGCGCGGTCGGGGAGATCGTCGCCGGGCTGCTGCTCGGGCCGTCGCTGCTCGGTTGGCTCGCCCCGCACTTCAGCGTCGCGGTATTCGGCGCCAAGCCGTCGCCGGCGATCACCATCCTCAGTCAGCTCGGCCTTACCCTGCTGATGTTCCAGATCGGCGCCGAGTTCGAGTTTGCGCATTTGAAGGAAAAGACGGCGCGGCGGGCGGCAACGTGGATCGCGCTTGCTTCACTCACCGTCCCGTTCATGCTCGGGCTGGCGATCGGCCATTACAGCCAGCCACGGCTCGCGCCGGCGATCGACCGGACAGTCTATTCGCTGTTCATCGGGGTCGCGATGGCGATCACCGCGCTGCCCATCCTCGGGCGGATCCTCGTCCAGTTCGACCTCCAGCGACATAAATTGGGTGTCGTCGCGATCGCCGCTGCGGCGGTCAACGACGTCGTCGGATGGCTTCTCCTCGCGGTCGTCTCGGCGCTCGCTGCGGCACAACTGAGCTGGGGCGCGAGCGCGATACAGGTCGGCGGACTGGTCCTGTTGATCCTAATCGCCCGCTTCGTCCTGGCGCCGCTCGCCGGTTGGCTGGTTTACAAATTCCCGGTCAAGGACGGGGTCCTCTCGCCTAACCTCATGGCGATCGTGCTGTGCGGCATCTTCGCGCTGGCCATCTGCACCTTCGCGCTCGGTATTTTCGCGATCTTCGGCGGCTTTCTCGGCGGCCTCCTGTTCCACCGCCACCTCGACTTCGTCGCCGCGTGGCGGCGCCAGGTCGGCGGTTTCGTGCTGGTGTTCTTCCTGCCGATTTTCTTCACCTTTACCGGGCTCAGGACCAACCTGCTCGGGCTGACCGGCGACATCGACTGGCTGGCCATCGTGCTCGCCGCGTCGATCCTCGGCAAGATCGTGCCCGTGTATATCGCCGCGCGGGCGAGCGGCTTCTCGAACGATGAAGCGATGACCTTGGGCGCGCTGATGAACACTCGCGCGCTGATGGAGTTGATCGTGCTCAACGTCGGCTACGACCTTGGCTTCCTGCCGCCGTCGATCTTCGCGATGCTGGTGCTGATGGCGGTCGTCACCACCTTGATGACCGGCCCCCTGCTGCAGTGGCTGTTGCCCCGCCTGGGCCATAAGGTCGGCGCGGGGATCGAGGCCTAAACCGAAACGCTCGACCCGCGCACCTTGAGCTCGACCGGCAGCAGCCGGCTGGTCGATGCGCCACGCTCAATCGCGTCGATCAGCGCTTCGACCAGCGCTTCGCCAGCCAGCCGGGCACCCTGAGCGACGGTCGATAGCGCAGGGCGCGCCAGCCGCGCTGCGGTGAGATCGTCGAAACCGACAATCGCAACGTCGTGCGGCACCGATCGCCCGGCCTCCTGGAGCACCCGCATCGCGCCGATCGCGGCGAGGTCGCTCGAGGCGAACACGGCGTCGAACGGCGCGCCCGACGCCAGCAGTGCCACGGCCGCGCGGGCGCCGTCCTCCTCGCTCGGCAAGGCATCGAA
This sequence comes from Sphingomicrobium sp., assembly GCA_046596505.1. GTDB lineage: Bacteria > Pseudomonadota > Alphaproteobacteria > Sphingomonadales > Sphingomonadaceae > Sphingomicrobium. Next base: position 1,338 of record JBKJMA010000275.1, on the reverse strand, counting down.
GGCCAGCGCCGGGTCGGCCGCAAGCCCCGCCTCGTCATGCGCCCGGGCATAGCCGATCCAGCGGTCGAGGATCTCGGGATAGGCCTGCGACGCGCTGCCGAAGAAGGCGATGCGGCGCCGTCCCAGCCCGAGCAGATGCTCGGTCGCGGTGAACCCGCCGCCTTCGTTGTCCGAACCGATGGTAGTCCCGATCTCGCCTTCGCGCGGGCTGCCCCAGCGAACGAAATGCGTCTCCTGCTCGATCAATTTCTCGAGCCGCGGCCGATATTGTAGATAGTCGCCATAGCCGAGCAGGATGATCCCGTCGGCCTTGCGGCTGTCCTCATAGTCGACATGCCAGTCCGACGACAGCTGCTGGAACGAGATGAGCAGATCATAACCGCGGCTAGCGCAGCTTCGCACCATGCTACCGAGCATCGACAGGTAAAAGGGATTGATCAGCGAATCCTCGGGCGTCATGTCCTCGAAGAACAGCAGCGCCAGCGTGCGCGAATGCTGGCGGCGGAGGCCCGAGGCGTTCTTGTCGACCTTGTATTGGAGCTGCGCCGCCGCCGCGAGCACCCGCGCCCTAGTCTCGGCACTAACCGACGGGTTACCCGACAACGCGCGCGAGACAGTCGGCTGCGACACGCCGGCGAGTTCGGCGATGTCGAACGAAGTGGGACGGCGCTGACTCATCTGGGTTCCATCTTCGACTCATCTGGCTTCTTCGGGCCGATTTCGTCGTTCGAAAAGTAAATCTAAATCGTTGTTATCACGCCACAAGGTTGATGCAGTGCAAGGAGTAGCGAAGCTGCATACGTATGTATAGCGACGAGCGCCCACGATTGAGTCATTAGCGTCCCCAATCCGTAAAGACGGATGGTGCGCCGCTCTCGAATGCGGTCCGGAGGGGATTGATAATCATGACGAAATTCACGCGATCGCTTTATTCGACGTCGGCACTCGGGGTCGCACTTGCGCTCGCCAGCCCGGCTTACGCTCAGGCCGCGCCTGAACCGGCCGCCCCGGCCGCCGCGCCCACTGCGACCGACGACAAGGACGCGATCGTCGTTACCGGCTTCCGCGCCGCGCTGCGCAGCGCCACCGCGCGCAAGAAGAAGGCCGAGACGGTCGTCGAATCGGTCAGCGCGGAGGACATCGGCAAACTGCCCGACAACAGCATCGGCGAGTCGATCGCGCGCCTTCCCGGCCTCGCCTCACAGCGGAGCGCGGGCCGTGCGAACATCATCTCGATCCGCGGCTTCGGGCCGGACTTCTCGACCACCACGCTCAACGGGCGCCAGCAGACCACCTCGAATGACAGCCGCGCGGTCGAATTCGACCAGTATCCGTCGG
>JBKJMA010000070.1:0-8976 GCA_046596505.1 Sphingomicrobium sp. | reverse complement strand
CAGTTTTCTGCCGACTTTCGCGATGGGCTGCGGCGGGGGTTAAGTCGATCGGGGTCGCGGCTTTCACGGGGAGAAAACCCATGGTCAGGAAATTGCTGCGCGCCGCGTTGATCGCTGGCGTCGCCATCACCGTATCGACACCCGCCGACGCGTCTCACGCGTGGGGAAATTATCACTGGGCGCGGACTGGGACGCTGGCGCTTAAGGTCAACAAGCAAATCACCAGCGAGTGGACGACTTCCGTCAACACCGCGATCAGCGACTGGACCGGACGTTCGGTCCTTAGCCTGACCAATCAGGACGCTCCGATTGGGACCAGCGCCAGGCGCTGCAGCCCGATCACCGGCCAGATCCTGGTCTGCAATTACAGCTATGGCAATCGCGGCTGGCTCGGGCTTGCGTCGATTACCGCTGACAGCTCGTCGCACATCACTTCGGGCACGACCAAGCTCAACGACAGCTATTTCAGCTCAGGATCGTACAACACGCCAGCGTGGCGGTCGCTGGTCGCTTGTCAGGAAATCGGCCACGACTTTGGGCTGGGGCACCAGGATGAGGTGTTCGGAAACGTCAATCTCGGAACCTGCATGGACTACACCAACGCGCCGGCGGGCTTAACGGTCGGCGGGTTCAACTATGGCCCGAGCAACGAGCATCCCAATACGCATGATACCGAAGAGCTAACCATCATCTACGGTGGCCACACCGACACCTACACGACGACCCTTGCCGCGACCAATTTCGGCGTTCGCCAGGTCGGTCATGCCGTCCCTCAGGCTCTCCCGGATCCCGGCAATACGGCCGCCGAATGGGGTACCCCGGTGCACCGTGACGGCAAGGGGCGCGCCGACCTGTTCGTCCGCCCGCTGCCCAATGGCGGCAAGATGCTGACCCACGTGTTCTGGGCGCTCGAAGCCAAGGGCAACGAGGCCAACTAAATCGGCAGGCTTGGACTCCTCCCCGCTTGCTGGCGGGGAGGACTTCAGGCCGCCGCGATGGTCATTTCGGGGATGAGGATCGTCGGGCTGTCGATTCCTCGGCGAAGCGTCAGGTCGCTCGCCGGTTCCAACGTCGCGAACATCTCGATCAGGTTGGCGGCAATGGTCAGCTCGGCGACCGGGCCGACGATCTCGCCATGCTCGATGAGGAAGCCGGCGGCGCCGCGGCTATAGTCACCGGTCACGCCATTGACCCCCATGCCGATGAGCTCGGTGACGAGGATCATGCGCGGGCAGGCGGCGAGCAGATTTTCGCGGCTGCGGGCGCCGGGTTCGAGATAGAGATTGCTCGGAGCTGCTCCGGGTGCGCCCGAGGTGCCGCGCACGGCGTGGCCGGTCGGGGCAATGCCGAGCTGGCGCGCGGCGGCGCTGTCGGCGAGCCAGCTGGTCAGCACGCCGTTGTCGATGAGGTTGCGGGCGCTGGTCGGAAGGCCCTCGCCGTCAAACGCGCGTGAGCGCAGGCCGCGGCGGCGGTGGGGATCGTCGCGAATAGTGATCCCGGCGGCGAAGATGCGAGTCCCTAGCTTGTCCTGCAGGAAGCTCGCCTTGCGGGCGATGCTCGACCCGGTGATCGCGCCGGCGAAATGGCCGAGCAGCGACGTTGCGACGCGCGGGTCGAACAGGACGGCCATGCGCCCGGAGACAAGCTTGACCGGGTCGAGCCGGGCGGCGGCGCGCTCCCCGGCCCTGCGCCCGATCCTCGCGGCGCCTTCGAGATCGGCGAGAAACCGCGCGCTGTCATAATCATAGTCGCGCTGGAGCGCCCCCGCCTCGCCGGCGACGACGCTGGCCGAGACGCCGTGCCCCGAGGATCGGCTCGACGCGGCAAAACCGCCGGACGTGGCCAGCGCCATGATCGATTCGGAGGCGGAGGCGCCCGAGCCCGAGCTGTTCGACACGCGCGGGACGGCGAGCGCGGCGGCTTCGGCTGTCAAGGCGCGGGCCTTGAGCGCGGCGGGGTCGACGTGGGTAGCATCGAACGTGTCGAGGTCGTCGGGCGCTTCCCGCAGCAGCAGGTCGGCGGGGGCGAGGCCCGACCAGGAGTCCTCGGGCGCTTCGCCGGCCATCGCCAGCGCGCGCTCGACCAGCGCGGTGAGCGCGTCGGGGGCCAGCGCCGAGGAGGCCACGCTGGCGGAGCGCGAGCCGCGAAACACCCGCAGTCCGATTTCCTCGCCTTCGGACGAGGAGACGTCTTCCAGGGTGCCCATGCGGACTTGCACGCTGCGCGAACTTCCGCCGACGTAAACGGCGTCGGCGGCATCGGCGCCGGCCTTGCGGGCGCGCTCGACGAGGGACTGGGCGGTTTCGCGCGCGGCGTCGGGGGAAAGCATTGCGCGGCGGTTACGGACTTACGCGGGCGCGGACAAGCCGACGGTCAACATGGCGGCGAAGACGAGCAGACCGGTGAACCGGTTCGCGCGGAACAGCGCGAGCGCGCCGGGCCCGTCGGCGGGGTCGGCGCGGGCGACCTGGCTGGCGAGGTGCGCCGCGGCGGGGATCAGCGCGGCGAGCGCGAGCAGGCTTGGCCGCACCGACCAGATCGCGACGCTCCAGCCGGCCAGCGCCGCCGCGTAAAATATGCCGACCCCCAGCGCGGCGTGGCGGCCGAGGCGGCGGGCGCTGCTTTTGACCCCGACCAGCGCATCGTCCTCGATATCCTGGATGGCGTAGAGCGTGTCATAGCCGATCACCCACGCGATGCTCCCCGCCCACAACCATAGGGCCGGTACCTCGAGCGATCCGGTCACGGCAGGCCAGCCGACGATCGCGCCCCATGAGAAGACCAGCCCGAGCCACGCCTGTGGCCACCAGGTGATGCGCTTCATGTAGGGATAGGCGACGACAGGAACGATCGAGGCGAGCGCCGCGAGTTGGGCGGTGCGTGTGAGCTGAAGCAGGACAACCAGGCCGACGAGGCACAGCGCGAGGGTGAGCGCCCAGGCGGCGCGCACGGTAGTCCGGCCGCTGGCGAGCGGCCGTGACCGCGTTCGCTCGACCTGGGCGTCGAGATCGCGGTCGACGATGTCGTTGTAGACGCACCCTGCCGCGCGCATCGCGAAGGCGCCGAGGCCGAGCCACGCGAACAGCAACCATCTGCCGCCGACCCCGGCCAGCGCGACCGACCACGCGCACGGCCAAAAAAGCAGCCAGGTCCCAATCGGCCGGTCGAGCCGCATCAGCGAGGCGAGTGGGCGAATGGTCGAGGGCAACGCGCCGATCAGGCCGCGGCGTTCGCTGTCGGGGACGGTGTCGTCGAGGGTCGCCGGGCCGGTCATTACCCGCCCTTACCCGCTCGATTCAGGCGAAGTCGAGCGACGGGCCGCTCGGGTGTGCTACTCGCCTCCGTGTCGCTGGAGCAGCATCTGGAACACCGCCGGATGGAGCGGCTTGGCAAATTCGAGGCCCGCGAGAAATCCCTTGGTCCAGCAGACATAGGCCTCGAGGCTTTCGAGGCCCGGCAGCTTGACCCAGATCACCTCGTCGAGGCCAACCCGGTCGACGAGGTTGATGCAGCACCCCTCCGGCGAGCAGTCGCGCACCGTCACATGGTGCTTGATGGTGCCGGTGCGGCGCAATTCGATTTCGGCGCCGAGCGACACGCGTTCGGACCGGCGTGGCAAGGTCATGCGGGCGGCGTCGGGGGCGAGGTCGCGATCAGTGGATGCAGAACGATTCGTCATGGCGCCCGTCTTGGCCGGAGGTACAACGGGCGATCGGCAAGGCGAGCCCGGCTGGCGCGAGATCGACTTGCCAAAAAACAAGTCCCGCTTTGGCATTATAGAAGAAACATCGGTTTCCCATCGCCGCGCGGTTCAAGTAGGGGCGAAGAATGCCCGCCACGCCTGCCTGGCCATGCCGATCGTTGCCGCGGCTGTTCGTTCGAACCGCGCTCGGAGAGGGCGCGACGGTCGAACTCGACGGCCCCCACGCCAATTATCTCGGGAACGTACTGCGGCTGCGCGAGGGCGGCGAGGTACTGCTGTTCGACGGGGCGAGCGGGGAGTGGCTCGCGCGGATCGCCGAGGTCGGCAAGAAACGGATGACGCTAACCGTCGAGCGGCGGACGCGGCCGGTCGAAGCGGTGCCCGACCTATGGCTGGCATTCGCGCCGGTCAAGCGCGCGCAGGTCGACTGGCTGGTCGAGAAGGCGACCGAACTGGGGGTCGCGCGGTTGCTGCCGGTAATCACGCGGCGGACCGTGGTCGAGCGGGTCAAGGGCGAGCGGCTGGCCTCGATCGCGGTCGAGGCGGCCGAGCAATGCGGCCGAACGCTGTTGCCCGAGATTGCCGAGCCGGTGGAGTTGGATGCGCTGCTCGGTGCTAGGGATCCCGGGCGGACCCTCTATTTTGCCGACGAGACCGGCGGCGAATCGCTTGGGACCGCCTTTGCGCCGGGCCCGGCGATAATCCTGACCGGTCCCGAGGGCGGCTTCACGCCCGATGAACGTGCCGCAATCCGCGCCGCGCCGGGGGTCAGGCCAGTGTCGCTGGGACCGCGCATCCTGCGGGCCGAGACCGCCGCGCTGGCGGGGGTCGCGGCATGGATGGCGCTGGCCGGCGACTGGCGTTAGGCTCACTCGGGCGCTGGACTTGGCCCCGATCGAGAAGGGACAGCGTAATGACAAGCCAGACGTTCCGGACCGCGATCTCTCTCGGCCTCGTGCTGGCCCTTGGCGGCTCGGCGTTTGCGCAGGGCGGCAGCCGGAGTAATGTAGCGGCACGGAACCGCGCGACCTTCGCGCTTGCTGTGACGATCTGGGAAAGCGGCGACGTCGCACGGTTGGCGGACGTCATCGGCGACCATTATATCGGGCACACCGCCGCCGGCGATCGCGATCTCGCCGGACTTCGCGCGCGCATCGCCGCATTCCGGGCCGGTCTGCTAGAGCCGCGCCTGACCATTATCGACCAGCTCAGCGACGGAGACCGCCTCGCGACCCGGCTTCGTGCCGAAGGACGGGATGCCGCGACCGGCGCGCCGGTGATCATGGTCGGGCTGAACATCAGCCGGTTCGAGCAGGGGCGGATCGTCGAGGAATGGCCAGTATGGGAGCGGGTGTCCGCCGCCAGGTAAGGCCACAGCATCCAGCCGCCACGGGAGCGCCGGTTTCGCTTTGCGCGGCCGCTAACTGCGATTAGGGGCGATTCATGACCACGCGTACCGACATGACCGAGACCCCGCTGATCGAAGGGCGAGACGATTTGCTCTCGGTCTTTTCGGGCGGGGAGAAGCCGCGCGAGCGGTGGCTGATCGGCACCGAGCATGAAAAATTCGTCTATCGGACGGCCGATCACCGCGCACCGTCGTGGGACGAGCCGGGCGGGATCCGCGACCTGCTCGTCGGGCTGACCGAGTTTGGCTGGAAGCCGATCGAGGAGGGCGGCAAGATCATCGCACTGTCGGGTAGCGACGGGACGATCAGCCTCGAACCGGCGGGGCAGCTCGAACTGTCGGGCGCGGCGCTGTCAGACCTCCACCAGACCTGCGCCGAAGCCGGGCGGCACCTCGGCCAGGTCAAGGCGATCGGCGACCGCCTCGGGCTCGGCTTCCTGGGGCTCGGCATGTGGCCCGACAAGACCCGCGCCGAACTGCCGGTGATGCCCAAGGGGCGCTACGAGATCATGCTGCGCCACATGCCGCGCGTCGGCAGCCTCGGGCTCGACATGATGCTGCGGACCTGCACCATCCAGGTCAACCTCGACTATGCGTCTGAGGTCGACATGGTGAAGAAGTTCCGCGTCGGGCTGGCGCTGCAGCCGGTGGCGACCGCGCTGTTCGCCAATTCGCCGCTGACCGAAGGTAAGCCCAACGGCTTCAAGTCGTTCCGCAGCCACATCTGGGAAGACACCGACCCGGCGCGCACCGGCATGCTGCCGTTCGTGTTCGAAGACGGCTTCGGCTATGAGCGCTACTGCGACTACGCGCTTGATGTGCCAATGTATTTCGTGTTCCGCGACGGCCGTTATCTCGACGCGTCGGGCAAGAGTTTCCGCGATTTCCTCGACGGCCGGCTCGACATTCTACCGGGCGAGAAGCCGCGGCTTTCGGACTGGGTCGATCACCTCTCGACCGCCTTCCCCGAAGTACGGCTGAAAAGCTTTCTCGAGATGCGCGGTGCCGATGGCGGGCGGTGGGGACGGATCTGTGCGCTGCCGGCGCTGTGGGTCGGGCTGCTCTATGCCGACGGCGCACTCGACGCGGCGTGGGACCGGGTCAAGCATTGGACGATCGAGGAGCGCGAGGCACTGCGCCATGCGGTACCGCGCCAGGCACTCGAAGCGTCGGTGCCGGGCGGAGGCACGATGCGCGACCTGGCGGGGCAAGTGCTCGACATCGCAACCGCCGGGCTCACCCAGCGCGCCGCGCTGAACGGGGCGGGCGACAATGAGGGCGGCTTCCTCGACCCGCTGCGCGAAGTGGTGGCGAGCGGGATGACCTTCGCCGACCGCCTGCTCGAACGCTATCACGGGGAGTGGCAAGGCGACGTGCGGCACGTCTATGACGAGTTCAGCTTTTGAACGGGCGACGCGGGCTTTATCCGGCGATCGAGCCACGCGAGACGGGGATGCTCGACGTCGGCGACGGGCATTCGCTGTACTGGGAGCTGTCGGGCAATCCCGACGGCAAGCCGGTGGTATTCCTGCACGGCGGGCCGGGCGGCGGGTCGAGCCCCGAGCATCGCCGGCAGTTCGATCCGGCGCGCTACAATATTCTGGTGTTCGACCAGCGCGGGGCGGGACGGTCAACGCCCTATGCCAGCCTCGAGGCGAATACGACCTGGCATCTGGTTGAGGATATCGAACGGCTGCGGGCGATGGTCGGGGTCGACCGGTGGATGGTGTTCGGCGGATCGTGGGGGTCGACGCTGTCGCTCGCCTATGCCGAGACCTATCCCGAGCGGGTGACCGGACTGGTCCTGCGCGGGGTGTTCCTGTTCGACCAGGTTGAGGTCGACTGGCTCTACAAGGAAGGCGGTGCATCGTCGCTCTACCCCGAAGGCTGGGATGATTTCGTCGCGCCGATTGCGGAGGGTGAGCGGGACGACCTCGTGGCCGCATATCAGCGCGTGCTGACCGGCGACGACGAGGCGGCAAAGCTGGTCGCGGCGAAGGCATGGAGCAAATGGGAGGCGGTTACGGTGACCCTGCTGCCGAGCGCCGCGACCGAAGAGCATTTCACCGACCCCGAGGTCGCGATCGCGGTCGCCCGAATCGAGAATCACTACATGGCGAACAAGGGTTGGCTCGAGGAAGGCCAGCTGCTCTGCGGCGCCCACAAGTTGCGCGGGATCCTGGGGGTGATTGTCCAGGGACGCCATGACTGCTGCACCCCGCCGCGCGCGGCGTGGGGGTTGAAGAAGGCATGGCCCGAAGTCGAGCTGAACATCATTCCCGACGGCGGGCATCTGTTCAGCGAGCCGGGCGTACTTGACGGGCTGGTGCGAGCCACCGACCGGTTTGGCGGCTAGCGTTTTTGGCCGGAGCCGCTAATCGGCTGGGCAATGAGCATTACCCCCGAGATCGTCGCCGAGCACGGCTTTTCCCATGAAGAATATCAACGGTTGCTGCACGCCATGGGGCGCAAGCCTAACCTGCTCGAGCTCGGTATCTTCTCGGTCATGTGGTCCGAGCATTGCAGCTATAAATCGTCGCGGATTCATCTGAAGAAGCTCCCCACCACCGCGCCATGGGTTATCTGCGGGCCGGGCGAGAATGCCGGGGTGATCGACATCGGCTTGGGCGCCAACGGGGTGAAGCTCGCGGCGATCTTCAAGATGGAGAGCCATAACCACCCGTCCTACATCGAGCCCTATCAAGGCGCGGCGACCGGGGTAGGCGGTATCCTGCGCGACGTGTTCACGATGGGGGCGCGACCCGTCGCGAACCTCAATGCGCTGCGCTTCGGGCGGCCGGATCATCCCAAGACTCGGCATCTGGTTGCCGGGGTGGTCGCGGGGATCGGCGGATATGGCAATTGCGTGGGGGTGCCGACGGTCGGCGGCGAGGTCAATTTCGACGCGGCGTATGATGGCAATATCCTGGTCAATGCGATGACCGTGGGGATCGCCGAGCAGGACAAGATCTTCTACTCGGCGGCGTCGGGGATCGGCAATTCGATCGTTTATGTGGGGTCGAAGACGGGCCGCGACGGAATTCATGGCGCGACCATGGCCAGCGCCGATTTCTCCGAGGATATGGAGGAGAAGCGCCCGACGGTGCAGGTCGGTGATCCGTTCACCGAGAAACTGCTGATCGAGGCGTGCCTCGAGCTGATGGCGTCGGACGCGATCGTCGCGATCCAGGACATGGGGGCGGCGGGGCTGACCTCGTCGTCGGTTGAAATGGCATCGAAGGGGGGCGTGGGCATCCGGCTCGACATGAACGCGGTGCCGTGCCGCGAGCAGGGGATGACTCCCTATGAGATGATGCTGTCGGAGAGCCAGGAGCGGATGCTGATGGTGCTCAAGCCCGGGCGCGAGGGGTTTGCGGAAGGCATCTTCAAGAAGTGGGAGCTAGACTTCGCGGTGATCGGCGAGGTAACCGATACCGGGCACATGGTGCTGGAGTGGAACGGCGAAGTGGTCGCCGACATTCCGTTGGGCCCGCTGGCCGACGAGGCGCCGTTGTATGAGCGGCCTTACCTCAGCCAAGACGAGTACAAGGCGTGGGCGAACGTCGCGCCGCTCGGCGACATTCCCGAGAGCACGGACATCGCCGCCGACCTGCTCAAGCTGATGGCGAGCCCGGCGATCGCCTCGCGGCGGTGGATCTGGGAGCAGTATGACAGCCAGGTCGGGGCCGACACGGTGCAGACCGGCGGCGATGCGGCGATCGTGCGAATCCACGGGACCAAGCGGGGCCTCGCGATGACCACCGATTGCACCCCGCGCTATTGCTATGCCGACCCGGTCGAGGGCGGCAAGCAGGCGGTCGCCGAAGTCTATCGCAACCTGTGCGCAGTCGGCGCCAAGCCGCTG
>JBKJMA010000181.1:0-8032 GCA_046596505.1 Sphingomicrobium sp. | reverse complement strand
ATCATTCCGTGGAGCGAGGACTTAGCCACCTTCGTCGTCAATGCGCTGCAGCCGGCCACCGTCGCGCGCGTCGTCATCGACGAGGAAGAAAACCGGATCGAGGTGGTCGTTCCCGACGACCAGCTTAGCCTTGCGATCGGCCGGCGCGGGCAGAACGTCCGCCTCGCCAGCCAGTTGACCAATTCGCAAATCGACATCCTGACCGAGGCCGATGCGAGCGAGAAGCGCCAGCGCGAATTCGTCGAGCGCTCGACCATGTTCCAGGAGGAACTCGACGTCGACGAAACGCTGGCCCAGCTGCTGGTCGCCGAAGGCTTCACCAGCATGGAAGAAGTGGCCTACGTCGAAAGCGATGAAATCGCTTCGATCGAGGGGCTCGACGACGAGATCGCCGGCGAGTTGCAGAACCGCGCGACCGAAGCGCTCGAGCGCCGCGAAGCCGCCGCGCGCGAAATCCGCCGCGGGCTGGGTGTCGAGGATGCGCTGGCCGAATTACCGCACATGTCCGAGGCGATGCTGGTCGTGCTCGGCAAGGCCAACATCCGCAACCTCGACGATCTCGCCGACCTCGCCACCGACGAGCTCATCCAGAAGAAGCGCCAGGAACCGCGCCGCCGCGCCGAGACTGCGGTCAAGCGGCCCGAGGACAAGGGCGGCATCCTCGCCGACTTCAACCTCAGCGAAGAGCAGGGCAACGAGATCATCATGGCGGCGCGGGCCCATTGGTTCGAGGATGACGACGCTGCCACCGCTCCTCCGGCTGTCGGTGATGCGGCCTCCGCCGCTGGTGGGGAGGACGCGGTTGCGGAACAAGCAGAATGACCCGCTAGTCGATCCACCACTGGTTAACGGGCGCGAGTTGCGGGCTGCGGACACGGTCCGCACCTGCGTGCTCACGCGCACGCCCGGCACCCGCGACACGCTGATCCGACTCGCGCTCGGCCCGGACGGGAGCGTTGCGCCCGACGTCGGCGCACGTGCCCCCGGGCGCGGCGCGTGGATCGGGGTCGATCGAGCGGCGCTCGATGCGGCCAACGCCAAGGGCAAGCTCAAGGGCGCGCTGTCCCGCGCGTTCAAGACCGGCGAGATCAACGTCCCCGCCAACCTTGGCGAGCGCATCACCGACGCCTTGCGCCAGGCGACGCTCGACCGGCTCGGGCTCGAAGCTCGCGGCGGCACACTTCTCAGTGGGGCCGATAAGGTCGAAACCGCTGCTCGCTCGGGGCAGGTCCACCTGCTGCTCCACGCCGCCGATGCGCGAGAGGATGGGCGCAAGCGGCTCGATTCGGCGTGGCGGGTCGGCGGGTCGGACCGGCGCGGGTATGACCGAGGGTTGGTTTTTCCCGAAGACCGCCCCATCTTGTCGATGGCGCTTGGCCGCGAAAACGTGGTACACGTCGCCTTGATTGACTCCGCCGCTGCCGCTCGCGTCTCCCGCGCGATTGCCCGGTGGCAAGCTTTCATCTCTCCCGATGCGGGGCTAGAGGGCGGTGCTGCCGCCCCGAGCCCCGGCTCGACTGCTGCGTTTGACGAAGGACAAGAATGACCGACCAGAGCGACAAGCCCAAGCTTGGTACCCGGCCCCCGCTGGGCCTCAAGCGCACGGTCGAGACCGGCAAGGTGAAGCAGAGCTTCAGCCACGGCCGCTCGAACACCGTCGTGGTCGAGGTCAAGAAGCGCCGCATCCTCGGCAAGCCGGGCGAAGCGCTCGTCACTGCCCCCGCCGCCGAGGCGCCCGCCCCCGTGCCGCTTGCCGCCACTTCGGCTCCTTCCCCGCAGCGTCCTGCGCCGCGCCCGGCCGCGACCCCCGCGCCGCGACGGCCGGTCGACGACATCGCGTCGCGCCGCGAGCTTCAGGAACGCCTGCTGCGTGAAGCCGAAGAGGCGCGCATGACGAGCCTCAGCGACGCGCGCCGCCGTGACGATCGCGCCAAGGTCGAGCAGACCGAGGACGAGAAGCGCCGTGCCGAGGACAATCGCAAGGCCGAGGACGAATCGGCCGCCGAAGCCGCGCGCATCGCTGCGGAGCCCGCTCCCGAGCCGGCGCCGGGTGCGCCCGCCGGTGAGCCCGAAGTCGGTGAAGAAAGCCGTCCGGGCGAAGATCGTGCGTACCGCAAGCCCGGTCCGGTTCAGGTCGTCAAGCGCCCCGAAATTGCACGCCCGGTGCGTGGCCGCGGCGACGACCGCCGCCACTCGGGTAAGCTCACCGTCACCCGCGCGCTTTCGGGCGAGGACGACAATCGTGCTCGCTCGCTCGCCGCGCTGCGCCGAGCGCGCGAAAAGGAAAAGCGCGCCCACCAGTCGGCCGGCCCGTCGGCCAAGCAGGTCCGCGACGTCGTCGTTCCAGAATCGATCACGGTGCAGGAACTCGCCAACCGCATGGCCGAGCGCGGCTCAGACCTGATCAAATCGCTGTTCAAGATGGGTTCGCCCTCGGCGCTGGTCGACACCATCGATCAGGACACCGCCGAGCTGCTGGTCACCGAGTTCGGCCATAACATCAAGCGCGTCAGCGAGAGCGATGTCGACATCGACTCCGCCGCCGACGTCGATGCGCCCGAGACGCTCGTCACGCGCCCACCGGTAGTCACGATCATGGGCCACGTCGATCATGGCAAGACATCGCTGCTCGACGCGATCCGCGGCGCCAGCGTCCAGTCGGGCGAGGCCGGTGGCATCACCCAGCACATCGGCGCCTACCAGGTCACGTTGCCCGACAAGTCGAAAGTTACTTTCCTCGACACACCGGGCCACGAAGCGTTCACCGAGATGCGCCAGCGCGGCGCCAACGTCACCGACATCGTCATCCTGGTGGTTGCCGCCGACGATGGCCTGCGCCCGCAGACGATCGAGGCGATCAACCACACCAAGGCGGCCGGCGTGCCGATGATCGTGGCGATAAACAAGATCGACAAGCCCGAAGCCAAGCCGCAAAAGGTGCGCGAGGAACTCCTCCAGTACGAGATTGTGGTCGAGGACATGGGCGGCGACGTCCAGGACGTCGAGATCTCCGCGCTCAAGAAGACCGGGCTCGACAAATTGCTCGAGGCGATCGAGCTTCAGGCCGAAATTCTCGAATTGAAGGCCAACCCCGACCGCCCCGCCGAAGCAACCGTGATCGAGGCCAGGCTCGACAAGGGCCGCGGCCCGCTCGCCACGGTGCTGGTCCAGCGCGGCACGCTCAAGGTCGGCGACATTTTCGTCGTCGGCGCGGCGTCGGGCAAGGTCCGCGCGATGCTCGACGACCATGGCCGGCCGATCAAGGAAGCTGGCCCCGCCGTCCCGGTCGAGGTCCTCGGCCTCAGCGCGGTGCCGTCGGCCGGCGACCCGTTCACGGTGGTCGAGAACGAGGCCCGCGCCCGCGAGGTCGCCGCCTATCGCCAGACGCTGCTCGACCGCAAGCGCACCACCAGCGCGCCGATCAGCCTCGAGAATATGTTCGCCGACCGCTCATCGACGATGATCGAATTCCCGCTCGTGGTGAAGGCCGACGTGCAGGGCTCAGCCGAGGCGATCGTCAATGCATTGAACCGCCTGTCGACCGACGAGATCAAGGTCCGCATCCTCAATTCAGGTGTCGGCGCGATTACCGAAAGCGACGTCACGCTGGCCTCGGCATCGGGCGCGCCAATCATCGGGTTCAACGTCCGCCCCAACGCCAAGGCGCGCGAAGTCGCCACGCGGCACAAGGTTGAATTGCGTTATTACGACGTGATTTATCACCTCACCGACTGGGCCAAGGGCGCAATGGCCGGCGAACTGGGCCCCGAGATCATCGAGACGGTCGTGGGCCGCGCCGAAATCCGCGAAGTCTTTTCAGCCGGCAAGCATGGCAAGGCCGCCGGGCTGCTGGTGGTGGAAGGCATCATTCGCAAGGCGCTCAAAGCGCGCATCACGCGCGACGATGTCATCACCTACACCGGCGAAATTGCCTCGCTGCGCCGCTTTAAGGACGATGTCGCCGAAGTCCGCGCCGGGCTCGAGTGCGGCGTGACCTTCACGCAGAACTTCGTCGACCTGAAAGCCGGCGACTTCCTCGAAACCTTCGAAGTCGAGGAGCGCGCGCGGACGCTGTGATCGGCGCACTGGAGCATTGGGCGTGCCCGGTTTCGCGGCTTCATCGCAGCCCGCCGCAGCGATGAGGCGCATCGCCATTCGCGCGCGGGATCTGGCGCGCGGTGATCTGGGTGGCAACGCCCTGTGGTTCACCGGACTGCAGGTGGCCGAGCGCGGAGTGGCCGTGGTCCAGACGGTGATGCTGTCGCGTGCGCTCGGGATCCACGACTTTGGCATCTACGGGATGCTGTTCGCGACGCTCGGGCTGGTGACGTCGGTCGCGGGGCTGCAGGCCGGGCTGACCGCGACTGTGTTCGTTTCGCGCTACCTCGCGGTGGACACGGCCAAGGTCGCCGGTGTCATTTCGGTCGTCGAGCGGTTCGGCTTCATATCCGGCATCGGCCTGACTTTGGTCCTGGTGCCGTTCCATCGCGAGATCTCGCAGGTGCTGCTTCATCAGCCAGGTTACGAGACCGTCACGCTGATCGCGCTCCTGTTCATCGCGGCTTCGATCCTCAGCGGCATTCAGGACGGAATCGCGCAGGGCTTCGAAGCCTTTCGCTATCTCGCGAGGCTCAAACTTGTCATTGCCGGGTTCGTCCTCGCAGCGATTTATCCCGCCGCTCGAACTTATGGCCTGAACGGGGTGTTCCTTGTCATCCTGGTATCGCTGGTTGCGAAGTTTGTCGTGCTGGCGATCAAGATCCGGACCCTTCGCGCCGAAGGTGGCGTTCCCGACACCGGGAGCCCGATCAATTTCAGGGAAATCATGGTCAATTTCGCTTTTCCTTCGCTCGCGGTCAGCCTCGTTTTCGGTTGGGCGATGTGGTTTGGCCTTTTCCTACTATCGCGCAGCGGGGCCGGGTTCGCAGGCGTTGCCATCGTCAACGTCGCCACGCAATGGCGCGGTCCGGCCTTGCTGTTGACGACCTCGCTCAGCGGTGTCACCTTGCCCCGCCTGAGCCGCTATCACGGCCAAGCCAACCGCGATGCGTCGCGGGCGTTGCGCCGCAAGCTCATCCTGGTCAATGGCACGCTGGCCTTGCTCGCGACCGCCCCGATCGCGCTGGCCGGCCCGTTGCTGATGCGGCTGTACGGCCCCGGATTCGATACGGGCGCGTTGCCGTTCGCGCTGATCCTGCTGTCGACCGTCCCAACGGCCATCATCAACGTTTATATGCAAGATCTCGTTGGCGCGGCGCGGATGTGGCGCCAATTGTGGCTCCAACTGCCCTACGCCGTTGCGCTGGCCGGCTCATTCCTGTGGCTCGTCCCCCGCGTTGGTCCGAGCGGCTACGCCATTGGCCTGCTCGGCTCGACCTGCCTGTTCCTCGTGCTGGTGGTCGTCGCCGACCGCGACATCCTGCTCCGCGCGGCGCCGGCGGGAACGGACTGAACGATGTGCGGCATCGCCGGAATCATCGGTCCCGTGGGCGCTGCGCCGATCGTGGCGCGGATGCTCGATCGAATTGCCCACCGCGGACCCGACGGGCATGGGCTCTGGATCGCGAAGGTCGGCGAACGGCGCGAGATCGTGCTTGGCCATCGTCGGCTGGCCATCATCGACCTGAGCGAAGCCGGCGCCCAGCCGATGCTCGACGCAAGGGGCGAGATCGTGCTGACCTTCAACGGCGAAATTTACAATTATCGCGAAGTGCGCGCCGAACTCCAAGCAATCGGCGTCGAGTTCCGATCGAATTCGGACACCGAGGTGATCCTCGAAGCCTATCGTCAGTGGGGCACCGATTGCCTTGCGCGCTTCAACGGGATGTTCGCTTTTGCCCTTTATGACGCGCGCCATCAGACCTTATTCTGCGCGCGTGACCGGTTCGGCGAAAAGCCGTTCCTGTTTGCGCGCAAGCCCGACTTTTTCGCCTTCGCGTCCGAGTATAAGGCGCTCCTCCAGCACACGGGCCTGTCGCTCGCCCATGACGAGCGGCGCCTGCTGAAAGCGGCCTACCACCCCGGGGCCGGACTCGATCGCGACCGCCAGACATTGTTCGATGACGTCGAACAATTGCTTCCCGGTGAAGCGATGGAGGTCGATCTGCGCGACTTCTCCAAGCGACGCTGGACCTATTGGCAAGTCAGCCCGGACACCACCCATGCCGTCACCGAGCAGGCAGCCTTTGACGGTTTTCGTGAGCTGCTGATCGACTCGGTTCGCCTCCGCATGCGTAGCGACGTGGCGGTTGGATCCTGCCTGTCGGGCGGCCTCGATTCGACCGCCATCGTGTGCATCGCTCGGATGCTGCTTGGCGACGATGCCGATTATCACAGCTTCACCGGCCGGTTCCCCGACACGCCGGCCGACGAATGGAGTTATGCATCGCAAGCGGTCGTTGCCGCGCGAACCACCAGCCACATCGTCATACCCTCGGTCGAAGGCTTTCTCGACGACCTGCCCGCCTTCATCTGGCACAACGAACTGCCGGTTGGCAGCTCGAGCCAATACGCCCAGTGGAGCGTGTTCCGCCTGGCGAAGGAGCATGGCATCACCGTCCTGCTCGACGGGCAAGGGGCCGACGAACTCCTCGGCGGCTATGAGCAATATTTCGGTGCCTATGTCGCGGCATTGCGCGAGGTCGGGGACCACCAGCGGCTGGAGCGCGAACTGCCCCTGATCCGCGAGCGGTATCCCGCAGCGCTCAAGGCTCCCGCAAAAGCGTGGCGTGACCGTTTACCCTTCAATGTCCGCCACCTGCTCTCTAACCGCGCCGGGCTCGGCACCAACCTGGCGTACGGCCTTCGCCCGGGAATTGCCCGCGACGTCATGGCAGAAAGTGCGTTCCCTCGGCGGCAAGAATTCCATCCGCTCGCGGACACACTGGCGCATGACAGCTTCAGTCGGACCCTGACCTCGCTGCTGCGCTATGGCGATCGCAATTCAATGGCCCACTCGCGCGAGGTGCGGTTGCCGTTCTGCGACCATCGCCTCGCCGAGTTCGTCATGGGCCTTCCGCCGCATCACTTCATGGGGGAAGTACAGACCAAGCGGCTGCTGCGCGAATCGATGCGCGGGATCATGCCCGAAGCCATTCGCACACGGTGGAACAAGCAGGGGTTCCGGCCACCGCAGGACCTGTGGTTTACCTCGCCACGAATGCTCGATGCGGTCGAAGCGGTTTTCCATGACGAGAGCTTCACCGAAAGCCCGTATTGGATCGCGAGCTGGTGGCAGAACGCCTTGAAGCGCGTCAGGGGCGGCGAGGTGGCACTAGGCTGGACGCTGTGGCATCCGTTCATCATCGGACAATGGAAGCGCCATTTCCTCGAACCGCTAAAGGGGCAGCGCGAGCAAGCGCTGGCCCGCGCCGCCTGATGCGTCTGCTGTTCATCAACGAGACGCATCCGGCGACGCAACATGTCGCCGGGATGAGGCTGCATCATTTCGCGAACGCGCTCGCTCGGCGCGGGCACGAGGTTTTGCACCTGACTGGCGCACCGCCCGGCGTTGCGAGGCCGGGCGAGGAGCCGATCTGCGACCAATTAGCAGCCCATGATTGGTCGCGTCCGTTCGTCCTGCCCGTTTTTCCATCCGAACCCGGCGCTTGTCCCACTAAAAATTTACCGCCGCTCCTGCGCCGGGCACGGACCGCATGGAACTTCCTGCGGCACGGAGGACCATTTCCCCTCTGGTCGCGTGACGCGCAGCAAACCGCCGACGGCGCGATAGGTCTTTTTCAGCCCGATCTTATTTGGGCGACGTTTGGCAACAGCAGTACGCTTGAGGCGGCGCAACGGATCTCCCGGAAAATAGGGTGCCCGTGGGTAATCGACATCAAGGATAACTGGCAAAAGTTTTGTCCGGCGGGTTTGCGGCGGATCACCGCCTTGCGATTTCGAGATGCGCTGGGAATGACCACTAATTCCAGCTTTCACGAAGCCGTCGCTTTGCAGTCGTTCCCGAAGATGCGGCGTAGAGTCGTTCATAGCGGCGTTGCCGACTCATTCTACGTTGCGCGCGCTCGAACCG
>JBKJMA010000189.1:0-17234 GCA_046596505.1 Sphingomicrobium sp. | reverse complement strand
TCGGCGAGGCCGAGGTCTTCGATCTGTTCGGCGAGCCCGAGCGACGATCGCTCTCCGACTCTGCCGCCAGCCACTCGATCGAGCCCGCTGAACAAGGTCGCGCCGAGGAAAGTGCCGGTGGCGATGACGAGAGCGCGGCACTCGACGCGGTCGCCTGACGCGAGGAGAACACCGCGAACCGCGCTACCCTCGATCAAGACCCGCGCGACTTCCGCCTCGATGAGCGAGACGGTGGATTGCGAAATCATGTCGGTTATTGCTGTGCGGTAATGGAACCGGTCTGCCTGGACCCGAGGTCCGTGGACCGCACTTCCCTTGCTGCGGTTGAGCATCCGTCGGTGGATGGTGGCGGCATCAGCGGCGCGAGCCATCAGGCCATCGAACACATCGAGTTCGCGCACCAGATGTCCTTTGCCGACACCGCCGATCGACGGATTGCACGACAGCTGGCCGAGGTTCGTGGTCGAGAAAGTGATCAGTCCGACGCGCGCGCCTCGCCGCGCAGCTGCAGCTGCAGCTTCGCATCCGGCGTGGCCGCCACCGAGGATCAGGACGTCGTACATGGGGAGCGTTTACGGGGAGGTGGCGCTTGCAGCAAGAACCCCCTCCCCGCTCGGCTGCGCTAAGTCGCCCCTCCTTCCATATCGAGGGGTGTTTCACGTGGAACATTATTTGCCGAGGCAGAAACGGGTGAAGAGCGCGTCGATCGCGTCTTCCACGCCGGCTCGACCGGTCAAGCGATCGAAGGCGACGCGAACGGCGCGGAAGGTTTCGGAGAGAAAAAGCAGGTCGGCCGGCGGTGTTCGCAATAGGCTGGCCGCATCGGTCAGCATTTCCGCCTGACGCCGATTGAGGGCAACCGCTCCTTCGGCCGGGAGCAATATAGTTGCCCGGTCCCTGATCATGCCAAGCAAATCCGAGATTCCGGCGCCGGTCGTCGCGGATACTGCCTTGGCCACTGCTGGCTTGTCGTCGACAGGTCGCAGGTCGGATTTCGAACTGACGACGATGAGGTTGGGATGCGGTGGCGCGTCTCCGGCCCTTCCCAGCCAAAGAAGGATTTCGGCGCGCTCGGTCTCGGCGTGAGCGCGTGCGACGCCGATCGCCTCAACGGGATCATTGGTAGCGCGTAATCCGGCGGTGTCGACGAGGAGGAGAGGAATCCCGTCGATAGCGAGCGGAACTTCGATCGAATCACGTGTCGTTCCGGCGACATCGGTGACGATCGCACGGTCGCTCGACGAAAGCGCGTTGACGAGGCTGGACTTGCCCGCGTTGGGTGGTCCCGCGACGACGACCCGGATTCCCTCCTTGAGCGGCTCGGCGCGAGGACGCGCGAGCCAGGCGTCAAGTTCGGCGGCGAGCGATTGGGCTTCCCCCACCAGGGTGGAGGTGTCGGTTGCGGTTTCGTCCTCATCGCCGACATAGTCGATTGCGGCTTCGGCGCGAGCAGACAGGCCGAGGACTATCGATTGCCACGCGTCGATCTGGCGGGAGAGTGCGCCGCCCGCCAGCGCGAGCGCGGCGCGGCGTTGCGACTGGGTCTCGGCTTCGAGCAGGTCGGCGAGTCCTTCGGCTTCGATCAGGTCGATCCGGCCATTGGCGAGCGCGCGGCGGGTGAACTCGCCGGGTTCAGCCTGGCGGAGGCCAAGTGACGTCAAGGCGTCGAGAATGGCGGCGACGACGGCGCGGCCGCCATGACATTGATATTCCACGATATCTTCGCCGGTCGCCGTGTGGGGGGCGTCGATGCGGAGGAGCAGGACTGAATCGAGTTCGGCGCCGGTTTGTGTGTCGCGGAGTGTTCGAATCGAGGCCTGACGCGGGGCGGGGAGGGAACCGGCGAGAGCTTCGGCGGCGGCGCGGGCTTGGGGACCGCTGGTGCGGATGATCGCGATCGCGGCGGGGGGACGGCCGCTGCTCAACGCGCAGATCGTGTCAGCGTGTGGCACGTCAGGCGAAGTGCGGAGCGACTTCGTGCCAGCCTTCCCAAATCATCTTTCCCGCGACGTAAACGATGACCGCGAGGCCGACCCAGGCAATCCAGCGGAAGCGCTCGATATATTTGGCGATGACGTTGGCGGCGAGGCCCATCAAGATGACCGACAGAATCAGGCCGAACACGAGGATATAGGGGTGGTCGCGCGCGGCGCCGGCGACTGCGAGGACGTTGTCGAGGCTCATCGACACGTCGGCGAGGGCGACGCCCCACGCGGCACTGGCGAAGCTGCGGGCGGGCTTGAGGCCGCTGTGCTCGTCACCGGCGATTTCGGCCGAGCCGGGGCTTTCCTGCTTGTGGCTGAGCTCGCGATACATCTTCCACGCGACCCACAGCAGGAGGAAACCGCCGGCCAGGATCAAACCGACGATCTGGAGAAGCTGCGAGACGGTCAGCGCGAAGAAGATGCGCAGGACGAGCGCCGCGGCGACGCCGAACAAGATGACTTTCTTGCGCTGGTCGGCAGGGAGCCCGGCGGCGAGCGCGCCGACGACGATCGCATTGTCGCCCGCAAGGACGATGTCGATCATCAGGATCTGGATGAGCGCGCTTAACGCCGATGCGTCGAGGAGGGTCGCGAAGTCCATGCATCGTTCCTTGCCCACCCGCGGCGCTTCCCGCAAGCGCGAGCACGCGCGATCAGGCGAAGAAGCTGGTGATGCCCTTGATGTGAGCGTCGCCGATCCAGCCGTCGTGAATCATGTTCAGCGCGACATAGAGGATGACGACGAGGCCGATCCAGCTGATCCAGTGGTAGCGCTGGACGAGCTTGGCGACGAGGTTGGCGGCGAGGCCCATCAGCAGGACCGAAAAAGTCAGGCCGATAAACAGCAGCGCCGGATTGTCGCGCGCGATAGAGGCAACGAGCAGGACATTGTCGAGGCTCATCGACAGGTCGGCCAGCGTGATCTGGATCGCGGCCTTGAGGAAGGTTTTCGAGGCTGGCGGGCCTTCGATCGCGGGCGTGTCGGGGTCGTCGGCGATAATCGTCTTCACCGGGCGAAGTTCGCGCCACATGTTGTAGGCAACCCACAACAAGAGGAGGCCGCCGGCGAACAGCAGCCCGGTGACCTTGAGCAATTGGGTCGCGATCAGCGCGAAACCAATCAAGAAGACGAGCGCGATCGACACGCCGAGGAGAAGGACTTTGCGCCGCTGCCTGTCGGGCAAGCCCGAGGCGATGGTCCCCATGATGACGACATTATCGCCGGCCATGGTGAGGTCGCCGAGGATGATCTGGCCGAGGCTCGCTAGCCCGGTGGGAGTGAGCGCGGCAGCGAAGTTGAGGGTCGGGAGCATCGCCGGGCCTTAGCGCGAAACCGGCGAACCGACACGCATGAAGCATGCCGGTTTGCTGGCTCAGCTCTACTGGTTCATCGAGGCGAAGAAATCCTCGTTCGACTTGGCGTCCTTCATCTTGTCGAGGAGGAACTGCATCGCGTCGATCGTGCCCATCTGCATGAGGATGCGGCGAAGGACCCACATCTTCGATAGCGTCGACTGGTCGACGAGCAATTCTTCCTTGCGCGTGCCGGACTTGCCGACGTCGAGCGACGGGAAGATGCGCTTGTCGCTGACCTTACGGTCGAGGACGATCTCAGAATTGCCGGTACCCTTGAACTCTTCGAAAATGACTTCGTCCATCTTCGATCCGGTATCAATCAGCGCGGTGGCGATGATCGAGAGCGACCCGCCTTCCTCGATGTTGCGCGCCGCGCCGAAGAAACGTTTAGGCCTTTGCAAAGCGTTCGCATCGACACCACCCGTCAGGACCTTGCCCGACGACGGCACGACGGTGTTGTAGGCCCGGCCGAGGCGGGTGATCGAGTCCAACAGGATGACCACATCCTTCTTGTGCTCGACGAGCCGCTTGGCCTTTTCAATGACCATTTCGGCGACCTGGACGTGGCGCGACGCGGGCTCGTCGAAGGTCGAGGAGATGACCTCGCCCTTCACGCTGCGCTGCATGTCGGTGACTTCCTCAGGGCGCTCGTCGATCAGCAGGACGATCAGGAACACCTCGGGGTGGTTGTCGGTGATCGCCTTTGCAATGTTCTGCAAAAGCACGGTTTTACCGGTGCGCGGCGGGGCAACGATGAGCGCGCGCTGGCCCTTGCCCTGGGGACTGACGATATCGATCACCCGCGCCGACTTGTCCTTGACGGTCGGATCGAGCGTGTCGAGGCGCAGCTTCGAATCTGGATACAGCGGCGTGAGGTTATCGAAATTGACCCGATGGCGAGCCGCATCGGGCTCGTCGAAATTGATCTGGGTGATGCGGGTCAGCGCGAAGTAGCGCTCGCCATCCTTGGGGCCGCGGATCTCGCCTTCGATCGTGTCGCCGGTGCGCAGGCCGAAGCGGCGGACCAGGCTGGGGACAACGTAGATGTCGTCGGGGCCGGCGAGGTAGTTGGCCTCGGGGCTGCGCAGAAAGCCGAAGCCGTCGTTGAGGACTTCGATCGTGCCCATGCCCATGATCTCGGCACCGGATTCGGCGCGGACCTTGAGGATCGAGAACATCAGATCCTGCTTACGCAGCGTCGAGGCGCCCTCGATGCCCATCTCCTCGGCCATTGCGACGAGTTCGGCTGGGGTATTTTTCTTGAGGTCTTTGAGATGCATATCTGGCTCTTATGGTGGAGCGAAAGGGAAATTCGTCGCGCGACAGGACGCCGCTCGGAAAAGGGGTACGCACCGACGAAGGGGGAAACTGGCCGGTGCGGCCGTCTGGCGACGGGCGTTAGGTCTCGGTCCTGCTCGAGTCAATATGGCGTGTCACAAAGCCTAGAAGGGCTTTACGATAACCAGCACGACGATCAGCGCGGTAGCGATACCGGGAATCTCGTTCATGATGCGCAGCGTCCTGTTCGCGAGCGGGCGCTGGCCCGCGGCGAGCTTGCGGCCATAGGCGCCGAGCCAGCCCTGATAGCCGGTCAGCCCGAGCACGAGCAGCAGCTTGGCGTCGAACCAGTGCTGCCCGAACGCGCCGATGTGGAACGCGAGCAGCAGCCCGAGCGCCCACACGATCAGCATCGCCGGGGTGAGGATGATCGACCGCACGCGGCTGTTGCGCTCGATCCAGGCGCGATCCTCGGCCGATCCGGCGGCGGTGGCGTGGTGATAGACGTAGAAACGGGGAAGGAGGAACAGCCCCGCCATCCAGAAGATGACGAAGGTCACATGGGCGGCGGTGACCCACGGATACGCGTTACCGAGAAAGCCGACCCAGTTGTTCATCGAGGCGTCCCCTTCACCAGCGCAACGAGCTGTTCGACATGATCGATCGGCGTGTCCTGCTGGATACCGTGGCCGAGGTTGAAGACGTGCGGACGGCCAGCAAAAGCGTCTAGGATACGCGCGACCGCGTTGCGCAATGTCTCTCCGCCGGCGATGAGCGCGAGCGGGTCGAGATTGCCCTGGACCGGCAGGTCCGCCGGCAATTCGGCGTTGGCCCATACCGGGTCGACCGTCTCGTCGAGGCCGATCGCGTCGACCCCGGTCAACCGCGCATAAGCGGCGAGCTTGCCACCGGCACCCTTGGGAAAGCCAATGATCGGGATGTGCGGGTGGCGCTGTCTGAGCGCGGAGACGAGTCGCGCGGTGGGCGCGATCACCCAGCGTTCGAATTCAGCCGGCGCCAAGCTGCCCGACCAACTGTCGAACAACTGCAGCGCATCGACGCCCGCTTCGACCTGACCAGAGAGATAGGTCAGCGTGACCTCCTCGATCCGTTCGATGATCGCTTGGAAGCGGACCGGGTCGGCATAAGCCAACCGACGGGCCTCGGATTGTTCGCGGCTGCCTTGGCCCGCGACCATGTAGGTGGCGACAGTCCACGGGCTTCCGGCAAACCCCAGAAATGTCGTTTGAGGCGACAAAGCAGCCTTCACCCGTCTCACGGTGGCATAGATCGTATCGAGGCGCTCCAGCACCGGCTGGAGGTCGTCCAGCGAGGCATTGGCAAGCGGAGGGGAAAGTCGCGGGCCTTCGCCAGCAACGAACTCGAGATGCTGGCCGATCGCATGGGGCACGATGAGGATGTCAGAGAACAGGATCGCCCCGTCGAACGCGAAGCGGCGCAGCGGTTGAAGGGTGACCTCGGCGGCGGCTTCGGGATCGTAAGCCAGCCCGAGGAAGCCATCCCTGGTCGCCCTGAGCGCGCGATATTCGGGGAGGTAGCGTCCAGCCTGACGCATCATCCACAATGGCGGCGGATCACGCCGTTCACCGCGCAGGACGGCAAGCAGCGGCTTGTCGGCGGGCGCCGCGGCAACGAGTGAGGAGAGTTCAGGCGAGGACGCCACTTATCTTCCTATTCTTATAGATTCTTAAAGATAGAGATGAAGGTGTAGATGGTCGCTGGGTCGCGGGGTTTAGTGGGGCGTCCCGCATTTGCCAACAGGCAGGGTGGAGATGCGACTCGCCACGAATGGGCGAGTCGCATCGCGTCCTCCCCATGATTCACAGCGTCTCGCATGGCTAACACGGGTTGTGGATGAGCATGGGAATGGTGAATGAGCGGTTCAGGACGCGGTTGACCCATTGGACCGTCCCCGCTGTCGGGCTACGGAACATCATGAGTTTTTCCACAGGGCTGTCCATGCGGCGATCAGGGCAATGACGGTCATCCTTGCGTCAGCAAGTGCGATTCGCCGGTCGCTGCTCGCCGGGGTCGGGCTCGAATTCGCGGTCGAGCGGCCCGCGGTTGACGAGGAGGCGCTGAAAATCGGCTTCGACGGATCGACCGAGGCGCTTGCCTTGCGGTTGGCGCAAGCGAAGGCGGTCGAAGTGAGCGAACGGACGCCGACAGCGTGGGTGATCGGCAGCGATTCGATCGCCGAATGTGCCGGGCGCCGGTTCGATAAGCCGCGCGATCGAAGCGAGGCCGCCGAGCATCTGCGGTTCTTTTCGGGCAAATCATTGTCTTTGGTGAGCGCGGTAGCCCTGGCGCGCGGTGGGGATGTCGACTGGTCCCACGCCGAACGGTCGGTCCTTACCGTGCGCGACCTGTCGCAAGCGTTCATCGACCGCTATCTGGCGGCGGAATGGCCCGAGGTCTCGGGCTGTGTGGGGGTGTTTCGCATGGAAGGATGCGGCGCGACACTGTTCGAGCGCATCGAGGGCAGTCATTTTATTGTGCTGGGCTTGCCGTTGCTGCCGTTGCTTGGGGCGTTGCGGGAGCGCGGTGAGATGACGTCATGACGCGGCGCTACGCCGAGGTCATCGGTGATCCGATCGCGCAGTCGAAATCGCCGCTAATCCACAATTTCTGGCTCGCGAAGCTGGGCATCGATGCCGAGTATCGCTCGCGGCGGGTGTCCGCACTGGCCGCCGCTGATTATTTCACGCAGGTGCGTGCCGATGCCGAGTGGCTGGGCTGCAATGTGACGATGCCGCTCAAGGGACTGGTCGGGGGCGAGATCGACCGGGTCGATCCGTCGGCGGCACGGATCGGCGCGACCAATACGGTGATCCGGGAGAGCGATGCGCTGGTCGGTTACAATAGCGACGGAGCGGGCTTCCTCGAACCTTTTGAAGGGCGGTTCGACGATGATCGCCGAGCAAGCGCCTGCCTGATGGGCACCGGCGGCGCGGCACGGTCGATCGCGATCGCTCTGCTCGAAGCGGAATTCAGTCTGACAGTATTGGGCCGCAGCCGACTACGTGCCGCCGACTTTGCGCTGTCGATCGGAGCGCCGCTCGAGATTCGCCCCGGCGCGATCGGCGACCCGTTGGGAGACCCCGCACTGCTGGTCAACGCCACCTCGCTCGGGATGGCCGGCCAGCCCGACTTGCCGGTGTCGCTCGACAGTCTGGGACCCGATGCGATCGTGTACGACATCGTTTATTCGCCGTTGGACACGCCGCTGCTCGCCGCCGCCCGGCAACGCGGCCTGGCAACGATCGACGGATTGCAGATGCTGGTCGGCCAGGCGGCGGTCGCGTTCGAGAAATTCTTCGGTGTGCCGGCCCCTCGCCAGCATGACGCGGAACTGCGCGAAAGGCTAATCGCATGACGCTCAAACTCGCACTGACCGGGTCGATAGGGATGGGCAAGTCGACCGTTGCGGCGATGTTCGTCAAGGCGGGGATCGCGCTGTTCGATGCCGATGCCGAGGTGCGGCGGCTGCAGTCGAACGGCGGGGCGCTGGTCGCGGCGATCGCGGCGCGCTTCCCCGGGACGGTGGTCAACGGCTCGGTTGACCGTGACCTGCTCGGCGCGCGGGTGCTGGGTGATCGCGACGAACTCGCCGCGCTGGAAGTGATCGTCCACCCGGCAGTGCAGGGCGCGCGCGCGGCGTTCGTCGCCGCGCATCGCGACGTGCCCGCACTGTTGTTCGATATTCCGCTGTTGTTCGAAACCGGCGGTGAGGCGGCGTTCGACAAGGTGATTGTCGTCTCCGCGCGCTCCGAGGTCCAGCGCGACCGGGTCCTTGCCCGGCCGGGCATGACGCGCGCCAAATTTGACGCCATCAGCACCCGGCAGATGCCCGACGAAGCCAAGCGCGCGCGGGCCGACTTCGTCATCGATACCGACGGCAGCCTTGATCAAACCCGCGCCGAGGTGGAGCGGATCGTCGCTTGTCTCGGGCTGCCAACGGGTTGATAAGCAGGCCATGCGCGAGATTATTTTCGATACCGAGACGACCGGAGTCAATCCGGTCGGGGGCGACCGCATCGTCGAAATCGGTTGTATCGAGATGATCAACCGGGTCGAAACCGGACGCGAGTACCACGCCTATTTCCATCCCGAACGATCGATGCCGAGCGAGGCCGAGGCGGTCCACGGGCTGTCGGACATGTTCCTCAGCGACAAGCCGCTGTTCCGCGACAAGGCGGACGAACTGGTCGAGTTTCTGGGCGACGCGCCGCTGGTCGCGCACAACGCCGGGTTCGATTTCGGCTTCCTCAACCGTGAGCTCGCGTTGTGCGGGCGCGATCCGATCAGCCTCAGCCGGATGGTGTGCACGCTGGCCATGGCGCGCAGTCGGCACCCGGGGGCAAAGCACAGCCTCGACGCGCTGTGCAGCCGGTTCGGGGTCGATCGCAGCCAGCGGGTCAAGCATGGCGCGCTGCTCGACGCGCAACTGCTGGCCCAGGTTTATATCGAGCTGACCGGCGGGCGGCAGATCGGCCTGGGGCTGGTCGCCGAGGTTGCCGCGGTTGAACAGGCAACGCCGACCGCGCCAATCGACCGGCCCGTCCGGGAAGCGCGGCTTCATTTTGCGAGCGACGAAGAAATTGCCCGCCATCGTGCGTTCATTGCTCGGCTCAAGCAGCCGCTGTGGGAGCGTTTCCTGCCGGTGGCCTGAGTTCGAACGGAAATCGCGCCGTCGACATTCGCGACAGGAGAACAAGGTTGGACATCAGGGTTTCGGGTCACCAGGTCGATACCGGTGAGGCACTTCGCACGCATGTCAGCGATCGGCTGGGCGCGATCACCGACAAATATTTTTCGCGCGCGGTTGGGGCCAACGTCACTTTCGGACGCGGGCCGTATGACGATTTCACCTGCGACATCGTTTCTCCGGTAGCGCAAGGGGTCGTGCTGAAGGCGTCGAACCGCGCCAATGACGCGCACATCGCGTTCGAGGGCGCGGCTGACAAGATCGAGAAGCAATTGCGGCGCTATGTGAAGCGGCTGCGCGAGCGGCGCGGCAATGGCGCGGAGGCGGGCACCGCGGTCGAGATCCCGTCGAACGCCGGTTACACCGTGTTCGCGGCGCCCAAGGACGAGGAAGCGCCGCTGTCCGACAGCCCGGCGATCATCGCCGAAACGCGGGTCGACATACCCGAGGCGAGTGTCGGCGACGCGGCGATGATGCTCGACCTGCGCAACACCAACGCGCTGATGTTCAAGAACGCCAAAACCGGCGACTTCAACATGATCTATCGGCGAGACGACGGCACGATCGGCTGGGTCGAACCCGGCGGGGCCTGACATTCGTGGTGCTTGGGCCTATCGGCGCGGACCATGAGCGTTTTGGATTAGAAATAATCCAAGACGTGAATCGTCGTCTAAACATATGATCAGAGCCTGATTTACGTGTCCGGTAAAAGCGCGAACGATCAGGCTCTGGCGCTTCGGGAGAAGCGCGACGGGCATGTCGTCAAGGGTGAGTGCCTTCAATGCTGCTATCCGAATTGCTCGATTTCGACTCGATCCGCACCGGCGTTTCGGCCAAGACCAAGCGCGCCCTGCTCAACCAGCTTGGCCTGCAGGCGGCACAGCGGATGGGGCTCGATCCCGACGCCGTACAGTCGTGCATCGCCGAGCGCGAACGGCTCGGCTCGACCGGTTTCGGCAACGGGGTCGCGATCCCGCATGGCAAGGTCGCGGGCCTGAAAACCGTTTATGCGATGGTCGTCCGCCTATCGGACCCGATCGATTACAAGGCCGTCGACGGAGCGCCGGTCGATATTGTTTTCCTGATGCTGTCGCCGCCGGACGCGGGGGCAGACCACCTCAAGGCGCTCGCCGCGATCAGCCGGGTGGTGCGCCATGCCGCGACGATCGAGAAGCTGCGCGGGGCGCGGAGCCGCGATGCCTTTGCGGCGGTACTGATGGGGGCGGATGAGCGCGACGCCGCCTGATCAACCGCGGCTGGCGGCGGGATTCGAGGCCTCGGCCCTCGTTCGCCGCGCCGAAGTCGAGGGTGGTTTCGGGACGGTCCTGCATCGCGGAGATGCCGAGCGCGGCACGCTGCTCCTCGCGATCGCCGAGCGCGGCCAGCATGTAGCCTGCCTGGCGAGGTCGCTCGGCAGCAATGGCTATGAATGGATCCGCGTCGGCCCCCCGCCGGCCGATTCGGCGATCCTGGGTTCGTTCCTCGAAAAACGCCGCCGCAACGACCCCGACGAGTGGCAGATTGAACTGGACATCCCGTCGGCGGAACGATTCATCGCTGAAACGAGCGCGGCGGGTTGATTACACCGCCGTGACGGTCAACAGCCGCCGCTCACACAGAGCGGGGGGCATTCCGCGCGGCCATTCGGGCCTGGGAATGCCACGCAGACGGGGACCAAGTCCGAGGGAAACAGAAGGCACATACGCCTCGCTCCTCGCGCCTGATCACCGCATCTTGAATGGTTTGAATGTCCGTGTCGTTTCGCACCACCATCCTGGTGCTGGCCGCATTAGCGTCTTCCTCGGTCGCCCCGGCGCAGGTTCTTCCTGCTTCGCTCGTCACCTCGACGAATCTGACACCCGAGCCGCTCCTTGCTTCCACCGAGCTTCCCAGAATTATCACGCCGGTCCCGGTCGAGGCGCTTCCCGAAGCTGACCCCGTGGTTACCGCGAGCCCGCAAAGCAATGGGTCCGATCAGCAAGACATTAATGTCATCAAATCGGTTCCCGGCGAATCGCTGGCGTCGATGGTGTCGCGCCTCAAGAGCGCCACCCCCGCCAGCCGCGATCAGGAATGCCTCGCCGGCGCGATCTACTTCGAATCGAAGGGCGAACCGCTCGCCGGCCAGCTAGCCGTCGGCGAAGTCATCGCCAACCGCGCCAAGTCCGGCCGCTTCGCATCGACCTATTGCGGGGTGGTGTTCCAGCGCGGCCAGTTCAGCTTTGTGCGCGGTCACGCGATGCCCGGCATCGCGCGCTCGGGCAACCAGTGGAAGACCGCCGTCGCGATCGCCGCGATCGTCGACGCCCGGCTGAAGAACTCGGCCGCGCCGCGCGCCTTGTTCTTCCACGCCACCCGCGTCTCGCCGGCTTGGCACGCGACCCGAGTCGCGACGATCGGCAACCACATCTTCTACCGCTGAAGCGGTCAGTCAGGCTTCAACCGCCGAAACGGCGGGGACGCTCTCTGGGAGGGGGCATGGCGGACCGGATGTCACTGGCATCCGGTCCCGCTTTGTTCTAGGCGTAGCAGATGGCGAGTGTCTTGATTCCCGACTGTTTTGTAGACGCCCCGCCGATCGCGGGGGAGGTGGCTCGCGGGGTCACGCGGCTATTCTGCCGACGCGACCTGTTCGCGATCTGCGAAGTGCCGCTGCCCAACGGACGCCGCGCCGACCTGATGGCGATCGACGCCAGGGGCCAGCTGACGATTGTCGAGATCAAGGTCGCCAAGGCCGACCTTCTCGGTGACGGCAAGTGGCGCGATTACCTCGATTATTGCGACCATTTCTACTGGGCGGTGCCGCAGTCGCTGGCGCAGCTGACCGAGGCCGAGCATTTCCTGCCCGAGGCGGCAGGGCTGATCGTCGCCGACCGTTATGATGCTGCGGTGCTGCGCGAACCCGTCCTGCGCCCGCTCGCCCCGGCGCGGCGCAAGGCCGAACTGCTCCGCTTCGCCCGCCGCGCGGCACGGCGGCTGTCGGCGCAGATCGACCCGACGTTCGGCGGCTGGAATTAGAGTTTCAGCGCCCCCGGCGCCTATTTCCAGATCGGTCCGGCGATGATCTTCTTGGTCGGCTTGACCGTCTCCATCAACCGCACGAGGTCGGTCGCGCGATTGTCGCGCTTGGCATAATCGCGCGCGCTAAAGCCGGCGGCGGCGTCCTTCTTGTCGGGATTGGCCCCGGCTTCGAGCAATTGGCGGGCTAGTCCCGTCTGGCGCTGCTGGACCGCGACGATCAGCGCGGTCTCGCCGAGGCGATTGGCGAAATCGACCCGGGCGCCGCGTGCCAGCAGCAGCGTCGCGCCATCCTCCCACCCAAGCCGCGCCGCGATCAGCAGCGGGTTCTCGCCACGGTCGTCGCCGACATTCGGATTGGCGCCGCGGCCGATCAGGAAGCCGAGCCAGGTCGCGTCGCGCCGCCGAGCGACGATGTTGAGCGCAGTTTCGCCCTTCGCGCCGCGATACGAGAGCACGGTCGAGCCATTGCCGTCGAGCAGCTCGGTCGCCTTGTTCCCGTCGACGTCGCGCACCGCGCTGAGGAATGATTCGCCCTTGGCCCCGCCCAACTGCGCGGCCGCCGGAGCCGACGCGAGCGCCAGCGCGATGATCGCCAAGCCTGTCCTGCCGCGCATATTTCTCCGCCTCACCTTGAACCCGTCGCCGTGCCAGCCCATTGCTGGCCTTTAGACCATGATCGTCTTAGACTGAACCAGACTAAACCGTGAATCATGGTCTAAGCACATGATTAGAGAGTGATTCACGCTCTCGGTGGCAGCGCGAAAACGCTTCCACCTCAACCGATCAGGCTCTAAATGAATAAGCCAATGCCGTTCTGGGAGAAACCCCTGCGCGAACTTGATCGCGGACAGTGGGAAGCGCTGTGCGACGGGTGCGGCCGCTGCTGCCTGCACAAGCTCGAGGACGAGGACACCGGCGAGCTTCACCCGACCAATGTCGCGTGCAAATTGCTCGACCGTAAGACGTCGCAATGCACCGACTACACGCATCGGCGCAAATATGTATCCGACTGCGTCGTGCTCCACCGCGACCGGCTCGACGAGCTCGAATGGCTCCCCTCGACCTGCGCCTATCGCCTGCGCGGCGACGACCAACCGTTGTTCGAATGGCATTACCTCATCTCGGGCGACCGCGAGAGCGTCCACGCAGCGGGCCAGTCGACCCGCGGCTGGACGGTCAGCGAAGTCGACGCCGGCGAGCTCGAGCATCATATTGTCGACCGCCCTCTCTAGGGACTTCGTCGCCGGGGTGCCGCTCACGCTGCGGGTCCACCCGCGCGCGCGGCGGCTCAAACTGCGCTTCGACGAGAAGCGCGGCGGACTGATGCTGACCGTCCCGCCGCGCACCTCGCGTCGCGCCGCGCTCGCCTGGGCAGCCGAGCAGCAGCGGTGGGTCGAAGCACAGCTCGCCCGCCAACCGCACCCGCTGCCGTTCGAACCCGGCGTGACAATCCCGTTCGACGGCGAGGAGTTGCTCCTTAGCTGGATCGAAGGCGCGACGCGTACAGTGGTCCACGCCCCCGGCGCGCTCAGTTGCGGCGGGCCGCGCGAATCGTTCGCGACCCGGATCGAAGCATGGCTCAGGCTCCGCGCCCGCGACACGCTGTCGGCCGAAACCAGGGCAGTCGCCGAAGCCGCCGGCGTGACGGTCAGCGCGGTCTCGGTCGGGGACGCCGATTCGCGCTGGGGAAGCTGCTCGGCGGAGGGCGCGATCCGCTTCAGCTGGCGGCTGATCCTCGCGCCGCCACACGTCCGCCGGTTTGTCGTGTCGCATGAAGTCGCACACCGCCTGCATATGGACCACGGCCCGCGCTTCAAGGCGGTGGAAGCGGCACTCTACGGCGGCCCGGTCGCTCCGGCGCGATTATTACTGCGGCGGCTGAGCCCCATCCTGCGCCGGGTCGGTCGCCGGGTCTGACGGCACCGGCGGCGGGCGACGCACGGGCGCCGGTGCGGCGGGCCTGCGCTGCGCCCCGCGATTGAGCACGTCGTCGAGCCAGTTCTGGTCGGGCCCGGTGCCATCGGGGCGGACCGCCGGTTGCCCGGGCGTGCCATTGGGCAGCGGCAGCTGGCGATCGGTCGGCGGGATCGGGTTACCGTCGGCATCGACCAGCGGCGCTTCGGGCGCGACGAGATTGCCGTCGAGGCCGAGCCCCATTGCTTCCTCGTCGGGCTCGAGCTGCCAGTCGGGTATCGGCACCTGCGTCTCGAATTGCTCGATCGGGCGGTTGGCGGTGGCGACGGTCATGAAGTCGTGGAAGGCGCGCGCAGGAGCGGTGCCACCCTGCAGGCCCGGGATCGGCCGGGCGTCGTCGCGCCCCATCCACACGCCGGTCGTCAGCCCGCTCGAGAAACCGATGAACCAGCCGTCCTTGTTCGAACTGGTGGTGCCGGTCTTGCCCGCCACCGGGCGTCCGATCTGCGCCGCGCGGCCGGTGCCGGAAAGCACCGCCGACTGCAGCAGGTCGGTCATTTCCGCCGCGACCCACGGCGCGACCAGCACGCGGCTGTCGTTCGCCTCGCGATTGTAGAGCAGCCGACCGTCGGCGGTGACCACCTTGCGAATCGCATAGGGGACGATCGCGACGCCATGATTGCCGACCGACGCGAACGCCTTGGTCATCTCGATCAGCCGGACATTGCTCGTGCCCAGGACCATCGCCGGGTAGGTCGAGATCTCGCTGGTCAGGCCGAAGCGGCGGGCCATGTCGGCGATCGTCGAAAAGCCGAGCTTCGCGCCGATCTGCGCGCTGATCGTGTTGATCGAGCGCGAGAAGGCCTCGCGCAGGGTGACTGTCCCGGCGAAACCGCGGGTCGAGTTGCGCGGTTTCCAGCCCTGTATTTCGACCGGCTCGTCGACCATCGTATCGGTTGGCTTCATCCCGCTTTCGAGCGCGGCGAGGTAGACGAACAACTTGAACGACGACCCCGGCTGGCGCTGTGCCTGCGTCGCGCGGTTGTAGATCGAGCTGACGTAATCTCTTCCGCCGACCATCGCGCGGACCGCCCCGTCGCGATCGAGCGAGACCAGCGCGCCCTGCGCTCCACCTGGCGCATTGGCGTTGATCGCCCGATCAGCGGCGACCTGCATCCCGGGATCGAGCGTGGTCCACACGTCGATCGGTTCGCGCGTCTCGTCGATCAGCGTGTCGAGCTGCGGCATCGCCCAGTCGGTGAAATATCGCACGCTGTTCTGGCGCGGCGCGGCGGTCAGGCGGACCGTCGCCGGATCGACGCCGTCGGCCGCGGCGCGGCTGATGAAGCCATTTTCGACCAACGAGTTGAGCACGACCTTGGCGCGGCCCTTGGCGGCTTCGGCGTCGGCGGTCGGCGAGTAATTGGACGGCGCCTTGACCAGGCCGGCGATGATCGCCGCTTCGCCCAGGCTGAGCTGGTCGGCGCTGTGCCCGAAAAAACGCCGCGCCGCGGCGTCGATGCCATAAGCGCCGCCGCCGAAATAGACGCGGTTGAGATAGAGCTCGAGGATCTGGTCCTTGCTGAACTTGCTCTCGAGCGCGAGCACCCCTTCCTTGACTTTGCGGCCAAAGGTCCGGCTGTTGGTCAGGAAGATGTTGCGCGCGAGCTGCTGGGTGATGGTCGATCCGCCCTGGCGCCAGCTGCCGCTGTCAAAGCGGACCTTGATCGAGCGGGCGATTCCGATCGGATCGACGCCGGGATGCCGGCGAAACCTTTTGTCCTCGACCGAGACCATCGCCGCGCGCATCTCGGGCGGGATTTGTTCGTACGGCAGCCATTTGCCGAAGCTCGGGCCAAGCGACACCAGCACCGAGCCATTGGCGGCGCGGACGCGGATCATCTGGCCAAGGTCGGACCGTTTTGTGAGATCGGAATAGCTCGGCAGGTAAGCGGCGGCGACCGCGACCGCGATGATCAGCGCCAGCAGGCCGAGCAAAGCCGCATAGACCGCAGTCTTGACGAAGCTCATCACGGTCCATCCCCTCGCCGTGCGGACCTTGTGTGCGGTGCGCGCCATTCAGCCTGCGGGGATAGAAAGTCGCAGGCGCGCCGACAATAGGCCCCGGGCGATCAGTCGCCGTCGGCCTGCTTGAAGGCGAGCGAGGCCGAATTAATGCAATAGCGCTCGCCCGCCGGCCCGGGCCCGTCGTCGAACACATGGCCGAGATGGCCTTCGCAACGCGCGCAGCGCACCTCAGTGCGGACCATGCCGTGAGCGGTATCGACATGCTTGCTGACCATGTCGTCGGCGGCCGGGGCGGTAAAGCTCGGCCAGCCGCTGCCGCTGTCGAACTTGGAATCGCTGTCGAACAACGGCTCGCCGCACGCCGCGCAGCAAAACTCGCCCTTGTCTTTCACATTGAGCAATTCACCCGACCACGGCGGCTCGGTCCCGCGCTCGCGCAGGATGCGATATTGTTCGGGGGTCAGCTTGGCGCGCCATTCGGCGTCGGTGCGTTTGATCGACTTGTCCATCGCTTGGCGTTCCTCGCGCAATCGGGGTTAGCCCGGGATTAACCCCGTTTTAGGCATCGGCCCACTAGAAAACGTGCGATGGGTCGAATTGCGCTTTTTGCATATTGCGCCGCAGCGCTTGTGGTGATTGTCGCCGCGTCCACCGCCGTGCCCGTGCCGGCGCGCGCGCAATGCCGGCTGTGCGCCGCGCCGGCGACGCAGCGTAGCTCGCCGGAAGCGCGCGACAATATTCGCCTCGAAATCGAAACCAGCCTCAATTTCGATCAATTGATACTGTTCGGCGAGGGCGAGGGAAGCGCGCTGCTCAAGCCCGACGGCTCGCGCACCGCCAACGGATCGATCGCCAATGTCGGCCCGCGCGCGATGGTCGGGTCGGCAACCATCCGTGGCGAGCCGGGGCGGATTGTGCGCATC
>JBKJMA010000005.1:0-9675 GCA_046596505.1 Sphingomicrobium sp. | reverse complement strand
TGCTCCAGCTCGAGGATTATGAGTGGGTTACCGACGGGGCTGATCAGCGCCGTCGGTAACCCACTCATAATCCTCGAGCTGGAGCACATCTGCCGCCGGCAAGGCCCACCCAACCGGCAAATTCGCCCGCCGAACTTCGGGCGATGCCGGATCGAGCGGCCCCGGCAGATACACCAGCAGATGCGTCACCACCGCCGCGCTCACCGCCCGCGCCGCCGCGAAGATTCCCGCCGTCGCGCTCGACAGTAACACCCCCGCCGCATCGAGCAGCGCCCGTTCGCCCGCGCTCTTGCTCCCGCGAATATCCCCGATCACCACCGGCGACCCGCCGAGCGCCGCCCCTAGAACAGCCCGCGCCGCATCGTCATACAGACAGATCCGGTGATCCGCCGTCACCCACCACCACGGCTCGCCGACCTGCACCCGAGGCACCAACCCCGCCTCGACCGACAGCCCCACGAGTTGCGCCGCGATCCGCTGCAGATAGCCCATCGCGCCCGCATTCGCCGGCGACAGCAACACCGACGGCGGATCGTAAGCCGTCAGCCCCTTCGCCCCGTCGCTCGTCCGCTGCGCCCACGCATCGGGACAGCGGCTCTCGGGCAATTCGAACGACAGCGACCAGATCAGCGCATAGCCATGCGCCTTCGCCGCCCGCGCCAGGTCGCGATGCCACGCCAGCGCCGCCGCATTCATCCCAACGCCCGGCATGACCATCCCGTCCGCGCCGAGCGTCGAATAATGGCTCATCCCGATGTAATGATTGATCGTCCCGCGGTAGCCGAGCTTTTCCGCCGCCGCGACAATCCGCTCGGGGCTCAGATCATAGCAATCGTCGTAAGCCGTGCAGATCCCGACCGGCAATTCCGGCGCCACGCAATCGTTGATCGCGACCACGCTGCCCGGCCCGTCGCAGGCGATGTCCGAAACCCGCACCCGCCCCGCCGCGACCCGCATCGCGCTCGATCCGGCCGCATAGTCAGGCGGCACCAGGCTGATGAACATTCGCGAAATGCTGCGCACAAAAATCCGCTCGCCGGGCATCGTATAGCCCGCATCGAGCGCGTCGAAATCGAGCGTGATCATGGCATCCCCCGCCGTCCCGACCGCATAATTCCACAGCCGCACATACCAGGCGCGCTCCGCCCCCGTCGCGTCGCGCCCCTCGATCGTCAGCGTCGCACCATTCGCGGCATCGAGCCCGATCAGCCCCTCCGCCTGCCAGCGAAAGCGCAGCACGCACCCCGCATAATCCTCGCTCGTCACTCGCGCATGCGCCGCGTGCGCCCGGCGATCGCGGCTCTCGAAGATCAGCCCGACCAGATCACCCTGGCGCAGGAACGACGCTTCGACGTTCAGCGAATGCCCGTCACCTCCCGTCACGACGCTGGCGCTCGCCCCGCCCGGAAAATCGACCGTCCAGTGCAGCGGATCGAACCGCTTCACCCAATCGCGATCGAGCGGCGCATCGCCCCGCGTGAACCACAGATTCATCGCCCGTCCGCCAGCGCCGACCGCACCGCCCGCGCCACTTGCCGCGACGATTGCCGCAGCACCCCCGGATCGCCGGGGCTTGGCGTGACGATCGAAATCGCCACCCGCACATCGCGCCCGCCGCCTCCGCCACCCGCCGGCTCGATCCGTCCAGCCCCCGACGGCACGAACATCTCAGGTCCCCGCTCACCGACCATATAAGCCCGCCCCGCACTCACCGGCCCGCCCGTCGCCCGCCCCGGCAAGCCGAACACCGACCCCAGCGCACTCGCCACGATTGCCCCGATACCGCCGACCGCCCCGCCGCCGCCCGAGCTTCCGAATGCATTGCGCATCGACGCATTGGCGATCTCGCCGAGCGCGGTCAGCGCGACCTTCTTCAAATCGTCGAACCCGAATTTCCCCGACAACACCGCCTTGCCGAGCGCGCGCTCGATGGTCAGCCCCGCGCGCCCCGCGCCCGACGCCAGCGGCCCCTCCAATTCCCCGCGCATCGCCGCCACGTCGCGCGCGAACGCGGTCGTGTCGGCGCGCACGCTGACCACCATCTGGTCGACGAAATCGCTCATGTTTGTTCCCCGTCATCATCCGGAAATCGCGCCAGTAATTCGCCCAGCGTCGCGCGGTCCGGCGGCTCCCCGCCGGCCTCGGTTACCCCACCCAGGGCAGCCGCCATCTCGGCCGGAGTCGCATCCCAGAACTCCCCCGGCCGCCACCCGAGCAACACCGCCGCCGCGCCCGCCAGCCGCGCCGCGCCCGCGCCGAATACAGGAGCGCCAAAGGCAAGGCTCACCCTCGCCCCTGCAAGATCTGGCCGAGCAGCAGCCGCAACACCGGCGTCACCTTTGCCAGCCCAGTCTCGACCACCGCCTCGCCGATCGCCGCTCGCGTGATCCCCGTTGGCCGTCCCTTCGACACATGGTCGAACAGCGCCACCATCTCGCTCAGGCCCAGCCGGCCCTCGCTCGCCCGTTCGACCAGCGCGAACAGCGGCCCCAGCTCTTCCTCCGCCGCCACCAGCGCCGAGAAACTCGGCCGCAACACGATCGTCTCGCCGCCGACCACCAGGCTCGCCTCGCCTCGATAAGGGTTGGCGCCACTCACAGCGAAACCACCGGCCCCGAGCTTTCGAGCGCCATCGTGTACGCCCGCTCGCCATTGTAATCGCCCGAATAATCAAGCTTGTTGACGACGAACCGCCCGCGCATCCGCTCACCGCTCTCGAAGCTCAATTCATAGGTTTCGACCACTCCGCTAAGCGCCAGCCCCCGCACCTGCACCTCCGCCGCGCTGCCCGTGAAAATCCCGCTCGCCGCGACCGACACCGACCGCACCCCCGCGCCCGACAGCAGCTCGCGCCACCCGCCGCTGTCCTTGCTCGTCACCGCGACCAGGTCGCCGTTGATCGCCAGATTGGTCGTTTTCAGCCCCGCCACCGTCGCAAACGTCGGGCTCGCCCCGCCGCTGCCGATCTTGAGCAAAAACGCGCTCCCCCGTTCCGCCGTCATGTTCGTTCTCCCCGTTTAAAAAAATCAGGCCGCCAGCAATCGCGCCCTAAAATCGATCGCCACCGCCCACGGCCCCGCGACATCGCGCACCACTCGACGCCGCAGCAATTGCACCGAAACCAGCTGCCACCCCGCGACGTCGCGAGTGCCAAGCACGCACCCTTCGACCGCGTCGCCCAACGCCGCCAACCCGTCGGCCCGCGTGTCCCACAAGGTTACCGCCAACCCGACTTCGCGCCCCGCGCCCGACTTGTGCCCCCAGTCGCTCTCGCTTGCCGCATCGAGCGCCACATAAGGAAACCCGGCCCGCGCCGGCGGCCCGTCATAAACTCCGTCGAGCAGCCCCAGCGCTGCCAGCCGCCCCGCCACCGCCGCCTGCAGCGCCGCCCCCGCGCTCACTGGAGCCGCCCCCGAAGGCGCAGCTGCGAATCCTCGAGCATGACGCGCATCAGGTCAGGCCCGCTTGCCACGATCCCCCGCGCGTCGCGCTGAATTTTCATCAACCCAGACACCTCGTTGAGGATCGCCTCGGCCTCTGCCAGCCGCTCCTCCACGCGCTTCTCGATCAGCGCCATTCCGCGCTCGATCAACGGGTCCAGCATCATGACCTCACCTCCTCGCATCGCATGACAATCCGGTCGGGGCTGCGCGGGTCGCCGATCAGTTGGCGGATCGCCATCTCCCGCGTCCCCCACCGCACCCGCATGTCGATCGCGATCCCGTCGCGTTTCCGGATCGTCACCACGAACCGCGGCATTGCGCTCAGCGCCATGCCCTGCGCCTCCGCCCCCGCGCCTTCGGACGCGATCGATGCCAGGCAGTCGGCCACCTTGTGCCAGCCGAACTGCTGCACCCCGATCGACGTCCGGGCCTCGGTCGGCGCCAAAATCGTCACCCGCTCGCGCAGCGTTCCCGCGAATTCGGTCACGACATCCGCATCCGGCGATACGGCCGCCACAGCGCCGTCACCGCGGCCGGCGGCTCCCCGCCCGAACCGTCGCGCTGCGCGAACAAATGCCCGACCAGCCGGACGATTCCCTGCCGCAGCGGTTCGGGCACCCCATTGCGATCGCTCGCCAGCCCGGCCGTTGCGGTCACCCGCACTCGACCCGACCCGGCCCTCGTCAACCGGATCCAGCCGCCGCCGTGTGCATCGATATCGACCGCGTAATCGCTCAAGGCCAGCGCCACCGCCGACCCGTCGACCGCGACCATCTCGACCGCCCCGATCGCCCGCACCGGCGTCGCGCCGAGCCGCTGCCATGCCGCCCCCGCGCCAAGCACTTCGACCACCTCGCGCGCCACCACTACCTGGCCAATGAATGCCTCGCACAGCGCGCTCGCGGTCCGGATCAGCCCGGCGACAATCGCCTCCTCCTCGCCAGTCTCGATCCGCACATATGCCTGCGCCTCGGCCAGCGTCACCGCCGGCAACGCCTCCGCCGCGACGCTCATCACCGGTCCTCCACGCGCAGCAGGATCGACCGCGTATCCTCGCGCTCCGTCACGAACCGCACATGGTTGGCCAGCCGGTATAATCGCCCGACCACCCCCCCGCCGACCTTCACGCTCGTACCGAGCAGCCCGAATTCGCTCGAGATCACCGTCAACCCGCCGGGTTCGGTGGGCTCGATGCTCCACGTGCTGGTCACGATCTCGTCCTCATTCAGATAATCAGCGCCCCAATCGACCGCATAGTCGAGCAGCGCCGCCGGATCCTTCAGCAGCAGCGTCATCCGATGTTCCTTTCACTTGGTTTAGGTCGCCGCTCAGCGCGGCTCGGGCACCGTGGTTCGGTCGGCCAGCGCGAACACCGTCCGCTTCGACGGCGGTTTGCGCAGCACCTGCGACCCCTCGCCGCTGCCCGCCACCGCCTCGCCGCCCACGGTGCTCCGCCCGATACTCACGACGCGCGCATCCACAGCGGCAACCGCCGCCGCACGACCGTCGCGGCCGCCTGGCCTGACAGGGTGATGCTCGCACTCGGGAAATTGCCCGGCGCGATCGCCGCCACTTTAACGCCCATCGGCAGATGGTCGGCGTCGCGATACTGATCGGCATAAAGCAGGTCGCCTACTGCCACGGGCACTCCCGCGCTAAGGAAGCCCGACCAGCCATCGCCGCGGTCGACCCGGGTCAGCGTGGCGCTCCCGGCGGACAGGTCGGCGAACAGCGGCGACGACGGCGTGAACACGCCCCCGATCGCGACGAACATCGACCCGCTCGCCGCGCGGTAGGGACTATCGAGCTCGATGCTCCCGTCGGCCCGCGTGCGATACCCGTTCTGCAGTCTCGCGGTAACGGCATACGGGCTGCTGCCCGTCACGGCTTCGATCATGAACACATGACCGCTGTCGGTGTCATAGATCACCGCCCCGGGCCGTATCCCGGTCAGCACCAGCGCGGCGGCATTGGTCGCCACCGAAAACGTCAGGCCAAGCCCGCTCAGCACGCAGTTGAGGCCGGCCTTGCCACTCGCCCAGATCGCGCGCGGATTGTCGATCGTTTCGGCGCCGTCCCCGGCCGTCGGGCTCAGCGATGCCGTATAGATCGATGCCGGGTAATCGCGCGATGTCTGGCGGTTGCGCGGCGCTGTCGAGCTTGCCCGATACTCGCCAAGCACCGTCTCGTTGCGCGCCGGATAGCGGATTGCCCCGCCCGTCGCCGGCAACGTGAAGGCCGGCGTGACCAGTCCCCCGGCGAGCGTGTTGATCGCCCGCGCCCGCGCCGCGCTCATCGTCCCGTCCACGTCATACCCGTCCTGCGCGGTGAACCCGCAGTTGCGCACGTCGAGCCCGAGGTTCTGGATCGAAGCGACGTTGACGAAATTGCCGAGATCGCACCCGTCGAGCAGGATCGGCGCAGTGGGCGGCGCGCCGCTTCCCCCGAACGGCCCGGTCGCCACTCCGCCGATGAGGTAATGCGCGACCCCGCGCCCTCCGGCCACGGCGGACTGGCCGTCGAAGCTCAAGTTCCCGCCATTGAACTGAATGATCGCGCCCGACGCACCCGACGTGCCCAGCGTGCCGATGCGATACAGCGCCTCGCCGTACATCGTGTCGAACACCAGCGACCCCCGGGCGGCCTGGTTCTGCAACTCGAACAGCTGGATGCCTTCGGCCGTCGAACACAGCGTCCACCGGCCTTCGACCCGGCCATTTTGCCGGCCGTGCATCATCCCTGCCAGCAAGGTATGGAAATTGGCGGCATCGAACCGCTCCATCGACAGGTTGCGCGCCTGTGTGTTGCCGATCGTCACCGGCACCGTCGTATGCAACGCGAAGCAATCCTCGGTGCGCAGGAAATCGCCATTGGCGTCCCAGTCCGACGGCTGGCAGGCCACGCCGACCGAAAACCCGATGATTCCGACATTGCGCAGGATCGGCGCGCTCGACGGATGGTTGCGGCCATAGCCGATCCGCGCCGCCGCCGGCAGGAACGCCGGCGGGGTCTGCACCGGATAGGCGATCGCCTGCCCCGCCGGGCCGCAATAGCCCCACATCACCGACCCGTCGGCGATCATGTCGCGCTGGTCGCTGGAGATTGGTGCGCTCGTCCCGCTGGTCCCGGCGATGCGGCAGGTCAGCAAATTGCCTGCGACCGTGACATATTGGCCCTTGGGGACCGCCGCATTCGCCGCCCACACGCCGACCGCCACCGGCTGCGGACCGCAATAGGGATCGACCGCCACCGCGCAATTGGGATTGTAACGCAGCAGCGCATTGCGCGCCGGCCGCGCCGGATCATGCCACCGCGTGATGTCGCGGTCATCGATCCCGAACACCGCTCGCGCGCCGTTGACATAGGTGCCGAGCTGCTTGTTCATCGTCCACGCACGCCCCGCCGACAACAACGACAGATCCTCGACCCCGCTGTAGCGCCCGCCCTCGATCGCGATCCCCGGCCGGTCGTCGAAATCGCACATCAATGTCGTCCCGCCGAGCCCGATCGGAAACGCGATGCCCGCACCGCGCAACACGACCTTGCTGAACGTGTCGGCGTAGCTGAGCTCGATCATCTGCCCGATCCGCAGCATCCCCGCCGGCAAGCGGCAGTCCCGCGCGGCCCCCGCCGTATAACGCCGCAGATAGACCCGCCAGTCGATCATCGCCTGGATTGCCGGGGCGTTGTCGGTCCCGGTCATCACACCGGTCGCTTCATTATAATAGCCGTCGGCGATCGCCCCGAAATGCCCGGCGTGAACCTGGCAGCCGTCGTCGTCGATCACCCAATATTGCCCGTCGGCGTCGCGCGCCCGGACACGGTCGAGGATCGCCGCCACCGCCGCCGCTCCCGCCGCCTGCTCGGCCACCGGCAGCGCGGTGACATATTCCTGCCCGATGCTCGTCAGCATGCCCTGGTCCGGATCGCGGACATAGGCCCCCGGCGCCAGCCCGACCGCCGTCCGCCCGGCGGTGAAGATCCGCCGCACCGCGACCGGGATCCGCGTCGTCGCCAATTCGCTGAACAGCGGCGTCAGCTTCGCCAGCTCATTGACCGCCGCACCCAGATTGCTCTGGTCGCGCGTCGCCAGCGTCGTCGTATCGATTGCGCCGGCATTGGCTTTGCGAAACCACTCGGCCCCGGCGACCAGCGACACCGTCTTCACACCTGTCGTGAAATTGGTAAGCG
Source organism: Sphingomicrobium sp. (assembly GCA_046596505.1). Lineage (GTDB taxonomy): Bacteria > Pseudomonadota > Alphaproteobacteria > Sphingomonadales > Sphingomonadaceae > Sphingomicrobium. The sequence goes on along the minus strand of JBKJMA010000005.1, from coordinate 2,041 downwards.
TGCCAGAAATCGCCTCGCGCACGATTGATCCGTCGGCGGCAATCGTGCCGCGCCCGACCTCGGTCTCGGCCGGCTTGTCGACCCCCGCGACCGTATAATAGAAGCGATCGCCAACGCTCAGGGACGCCGCGAAACTGGCAAAGCCGGACACCGCGGCGCCAAGCGCCAGGTTACCCGTTCCCACGGTCGAGCAAGTGCAGCGCACAAGGTCGACAAACCTCGGCGTAAAGGACGTCGGCATGGCCGCACTCCTGATATGAAGTCGAAAAAAAGGGGCCGCGCACGTTCCCGCGCGCGGCCCCAGTCGGGGATAGTTTGTGCCAGCCCGTGCCCCCGCCCGGCCAACCCATTCAGTGTATCGTGTGGGTTGGCCGGGCGGAGGTGCGGGCTGGCACAGTTCTTCGAAACAACTACGCGAACTTCAGCAGCTTGATGCTTTCCGAGTTCGTTACCTGCCCGCCGATCCGCTTGGTCGCATAGAAATGCACATAGGGCTTGTGCGTGTAGGGATCGCGCAGGATCGACGTCGCCGCCCGCTCGGCAATCGTATAGCCCTGCTTGAAATTGCCGAACGCGATCGACAGCGAATTGGCCGCGATGTCCGGCATGTCCTCGGCCTCGATCACCGGATAGCCGAGCAGGCTCGAAGGCGCCCCCGCGACCAGACCCGGTGACCAGATGAACGCGCCATCGGTCGTCTTGAACTTGCGAATGACGCTCGCGGTGGTCGAGTTCATCACGAAGCACGCCCCCTGCCGATACGGCTGGCGCAGGGACTGCACCAGGTCGATCAGCTTGTCCTGTGGATTGCTCGCCGGGAACGCCGCTGCGGTCCCCGTCCCGATGAACTGCAGCGTCCCCATCGCCCGCACCCCGTCGAGCGTTGTCGCACTGGGCGACGACAGGAAACCGAGCGGCTGCGAACTGCCGGTCCCCTTGATGAACGCCACTCCCTCGGCGCGCGCGAATTCAGTCGCGATTTCCTGCGCCAGCCACTTCTCGACATCGAACATCGCATCGTCGAGCATCTGCTGCGACGCCGCCGGATTGGCATAGAGATCGCCCGACGCCGGCACGATTTCGGTGAACGTCGGCGTGCCTGTCTCGGGCCGAGCCGCTTCGAACCCGACCCAGCCCGACGGCGTGCCGCCGGTCGCGACCAGCTTGCGATAATTCGCCGTGCCGACCTTGACCACGTTGGCGATCGCGCGGATCGGCGAGATCGCCACCAGCGTTTCGCCGATCGCCTGGTCGATCTCGCGCGGCACGGCATAGCCGCCGATCGCATCGATCGACGACCCGAGCGCCTTCAGCTCGACCCCGCTCTCGATCCCCTTGCGCAGATATTGCGCCACGAACGCACTCACCTCACCCGACTTGACCCCGTCGAGCGCCGGCCGTTTGGCCGCGATCGACCCGTCGGCGATCTTCTTCTTGAGCAGCGCCAGCTCCGCATTCAGCGCCGCAATCCCGTCGTCCCGAGCTTCGATCGCCTCGAAACTATCCTCGAGCGCATCCGCCTTCACTTCGATCCTGTCCATCTGCACACCCTCCCCTTCCCGAAAGCACCACGCCCCCAGGTCCGTTTGTTGAAAAATTTGAAACCGTTCTCCCGGGCTTGCCCCGGGAACCGACTTTTAGCCGCGCTCGACCGCATGAACCCGCGCCAGCTTCTGCATCGGGCTCGCCACCAGGCTCACCTCGATCAGATCCAGCGCGGCGATCTCGCGCACCCGCCCCCGCTTGGCCTCGCGCACCCGATAGCCGAACGAAAGCCCACGCACCGCGCCCGCCGAAACCAGCCCCGCCAGCCGGGCATCTTCCACGCGCCCGATCACGCGAAGCCCGCGGCTATCCTCGCTCAGCCACTCGATCTCCCCCACCGGCGCGCCGCCATGCTGCCACAGCAAAGGAACGCGTCCGGGGACCCGAAACGCCCCCCGCCGCACGACATCGCCGCCGCGATCCACTGCGTCGAACACCGCCGCATAGCCCGCAAATCGTATGCTCCCCTCCCGCTTGCGGGAGGGGTCGGGGAAGG
>JBKJMA010000180.1:0-2512 GCA_046596505.1 Sphingomicrobium sp. | reverse complement strand
TAAGCGAGCGCCGCGCAGGCGCAAATCAGCCCGGCGATGGCGAACGACAGGATCACCGCCGGCCCCGCCTTGCCCGCCCCGACCCCGATCAGTGTCAAAATGCCGGTACCGACAATCGCCCCGACCCCCAGGGCCACCAGATGCGGCCAGCCGAGCGTCTTCGCCAGCCGGTGATGCTCGGGCATGTCCTCGCGCGCGACGACGACCTTGCGCACATTCCAGTTCTTCAACGCTCGACCTCCCCTGGTTCGAGGTGAGCCTAGCGCGCCAACCGCGACTAGTGAACCGTGCCGACGACCTCGTCGCAGCTGAGCGTGGCGATGACCCGCTCGATCTGGCGCCAGTGGCAGAAGCGCTGGACATTGCCCGCGTCGCGGCTGGCGATCGCGCGCGCCGCGGCTTCGAACCCGGCATCGTCGCCGAATGCCTCGATCAGGCCGGCGGCGTCATCCAGCGCCCCGCGACCGGCAATATAAGGTGCTTCCATGGCGCTGCTTTAACCCGCGACCTGTTTGCGGACAGCGACCAAGCGTCGTTAGTGGGACATCAACCACGTTATCGACGCTGGCGCCGGCCACGCGCTTCTGCCAAGGCGCGCCATGCCCAACCGCACCAGCCAGGCCGGCGGCCTGTTCCTCATGCTCGCGATCGTCCTTGGAACAATCTGGGGCGTTTACGTCGGCCAGCCGATGCTCGGCGTACTGCGAGGCACGGGCATCGGCGTCGTGATTGCGCTGGTCGTCTGGCTGATTGACCGCCGGCGCCGCCCGCCCGCCGGCTGAGCCAGGTTTTCAGGCGGCCTTGCGCCGCGCCGCCGCGACGTCGTCCAGCATCCACTCGACTGCCGCGCGCGCGTGGATCGCGGTGGTGTCATAGACCGGCAGGACATTGGCGCGCGCATCGACCGCGAGCACCAGTTCGGTGCAGCCGAGAATGATCGCCTGGACCTTCTGCTTGGCGAGTTCGGTGATCAGCGTCTTCAACTTGCGCTGGCTTTCTCGGACCACGCGGCCCGCGGCGAGTTCCTCGTAGATGATCCGGTCGACCTCGGACCGCCACTGCCCATTAAGCTCATGGAACACGATTCCGCGCTGCTCATAGGCCTCGCGCGCGAACGGCTCGGTCATCGTGAACCGCGTTCCGAGCAGGGCGACATGGCTGCGCCCGTCAGCCGCGATCCGCTCGGCGGTCGCCGCGGCGATATCGATCACCTCCAGCCCGGTTGCTGCTTCGACCGCCGCACGCGCCTTGTGCATCGTGTTCGACGCGATCAGCAGCCCCTCGGCGCCCGATGCCTTGAGCCGCATTGCCGCCTCGACCGCGATCCGGATCGCGCCATCCCAGTCACCGGCTTGATGCATCGCCGCCAGCGGGCCGAAATCGAGGCTCTCGATCGCCAGCCGCGCGCTGTGCAGCCCCCCGAGTCGCGCTGCGACGCCCTTGTTGATCTGTTCGTAATAGAGCGCGGTCGAAGCCCAGCTCGTCCCGCCGATGATCCCCAGCTTGTTCACGTCCGCTCTCCCCGCAACCCGCCACGCCGGGGGTTCCGGCTGGGGGCTTGAACCCAGAAACGATATCCTTTCGGTAGCGAATCGGCGCTGTTAAACCAAGCGCTTAACGGTGCCAGAACGGGTTAATCGCGGGCACTCGAAACGGCGCTTGAATCGCTGCCATAAAGAATGATCAGGTCGCCCATCGCTCCCCCCTGAGCGCGACTATCACCCCAGCGCCTTGACAATCTCTTCGACCATTTTCTTCGCGTCGGCGAGAAGCATCATCGTATTGTCGCGGTAGAACAGCTCGTTATCGACCCCGGCATAGCCCGCGCCGCCCATTGATCGCTTGATGAACAAAACCGTCCGCGCCTTTTCCACGTCAAGCACCGGCATGCCATAGATCGGCGATGTCTTGTCGGTTTTTGCTGCCGGGTTGGTGACATCGTTGGCGCCGATAACGAACGCGACATCGGTCTGCGCAAACTCGGAGTTGATATCCTCGAGCTCGAATACCTCGTCATAGGGCACGTTCGCCTCGGCGAGCAGGACGTTCATGTGCCCCGGCATCCGACCCGCGACGGGATGGATGGCGTATTTGACTCGCACCCCCTTTTTCTTGAGCTGGTCGCCCATCTCGCGCAGCACATGCTGCGCCTGAGCAACCGCCATGCCGTAACCCGGCACAATGATAACCTGGTCGGCTTGTTGCAGCAGGAAAGCGGCGTCCTCGGCCGAACCGCGTTTGTAGGGTCGGTCGATGACCTCGCCCGCAGGACCACCCGCAACTGCACCAAAACCGCCGGCGATCTCGAAGTTGTGGGACATGCCCAATGTGATCGTCACGCCGCACAGTGCGGGACTATCGGATGGGAATGAAGCGAGGGTCGCGCGGATGTTCGTCGAGAGGCTGCGCGACTGGACGCGCCGGCGCAGCGGCGGCGAGCAGCGCGGCGATTGAGCTACGCGATCAGCTGTCCCACTCACTGCTGCCACCGCCGCCGGCGTCGCCACTGCTG
>JBKJMA010000083.1:0-6513 GCA_046596505.1 Sphingomicrobium sp. | reverse complement strand
CGGAAGAGGGGTCGTGTTCGAGAATTCGAGCGTCACATGACCCTCCCAGCCGGGCTCGAGGGGCGTCACGTTGACGATGATCCCGCAGCGGGCATAGGTCGACTTGCCGAGGCAGATCACGAGCACGTCGCGCGGCACGCGGAAATATTCGACCGTGCGGGCCAGCGCGAAGCTGTTGGGCGGGATGATGCAGCAATCGGTCTTGCGATCGACGAAGCTGTTGGCGGCGAAATCCTTGGGGTCGACGATTGCCGAATCGACGTTGGTGAAGATCTTGAACTCGTCGGCGACGCGCGCGTCATAGCCGTAGGAGGACAGGCCGTAGCTGATGCAGCCGTCGCGGCGCTGGGCCTCGACGAACGGTTCGATCATGGCGTGTTGCTGGGCCTGTTCGCGAATCCAACGGTCGGAGAGGATGCTCATGGGGCTGCGGTAGCGAGCATTTCATCCACAGGCCATCCACCGAAATCTCGCGGTTGGATATGGAGGCTGGCGGACAAAGCGCGTAAACCCGGGTGATGGCCGCAATCCTCCGTATCGACGGGTCGCAAGACCTGCCCGCACCGCCGACCCTCCCCGCCAACGTCGAGGCCGAGGCGGCGCTACTTGGCGCACTGATGATCGACAACCGGATCGTCGAGGACGTGCAGATCCGGTTGAAGGCGCATCATTTCTTCGAGCCGCTTCATGGGCGAATCTACGACGCCGTCCTGCGCATGACCGACAAGAACATGATCGCCAACCCGGTCACGCTGCGCCCGCTGTTCGAGGCCGACGAGGCGATGAAGGAGGTCGGCGGGCCGGCGTATCTGGCGCAGTTGACCGGGTCGGGCGCGGCGGTAATCGGGGCGCGCGACTTTGCCGCGCAAATCTATGACCTCGCGTTGCTGCGTGCGCTGGTCGGGGTCGGGCGCGAGATGGTCGAGGGCGCGCTCGATACCAGCGAAGACATTGCCCCGCTGGCCCAGATCGAGCGGGCCGAGACCGAACTGTACCGCGTCGCCGAAGAGGGCGGGAGCGAGAGCAAGGTCAAGAGCTTCTCCGATGCGACCAAGGAGGCGATCAAGAATATCGAGGTCGCGCTCAACAATGGCGGGCATCTGTCGGGGATCACGACCGGGCTGGACGGGGTCAACGCCAAGATCGGCGGGTTGCACCGGTCAGACCTGACGATCCTCGCCGGGCGGCCGGGTATGGGCAAGACCAGCCTTGCGACCAACATGGCGTTCGCGGCGGCGCAGCGTTACCAGCGCGACATCGAGGACGGGATCGAGCCGGCCAAGTCGGCGGGGGCGGCGGTGGCTTTCTTCAGCCTGGAAATGTCCGCCGACCAGTTGGCGACGCGCATCCTTGCCGAGCAGTCGGGGATCAGCTCGGAGAATTTGCGCACCGGCAAGATCAGCCGGCAGGAATTCCAGCAACTGGCACGCGCATCGGGCGAGCTGTCGAGCCTGCCGCTGTACATCGACGACACGCCGGGGCTGACCATCGCGGCGCTGAGGACGCGGTCGCGGCGGTTGAAGCGGCAGAAGAATATCGGGATGATCGTGGTCGATTACCTGCAATTGCTGTCGGGTAGCGGCAAGGGCTCGTCGGGCGACAATCGGGTTCAGGAGATATCCGAGATCAGTCGCGGGCTGAAGCAACTCGCCAAGGAATTGCACCTGCCGGTGCTGGCGCTGTCGCAGCTGAGCCGCGCGGTCGAGCAGCGCGAGGACAAGAAGCCGATGCTGTCGGATCTGCGCGAATCGGGGTCGATCGAGCAGGACGCCGACATCGTGCTGTTCGTGTTCCGCGAGGATTATTACGTCGCCGCGCGCGAGCCCAAGCGGGCGATGGACGGCGATGACGCGAAAGTGTTCGAAGCGCACGAGCAATGGCAGCGCGACATGGAGCGGGTCTATGGCATGGCCGAGCTGATCGTCGCCAAGCAGCGCCACGGATCGACCGGCAAAGTGCGGATGCGGTTCGACGCGCGGGTGACCAAGTTCAGCGACGCGGCGGACGAGGGGTATCTGCCCGAGATGCGGGGGTAGTTAGCGCTCGGCTATGGGGTCGCGCAGGCCTTCCGAAATCGTGGCCCGCGCAATTTCGGCTTCAACGCTGGTCACCGGATAGGCGCAGTAATCGGCGGCGTAGAACGCGCTCGGGCGGTGGTTGCCCGATAGGCCAACCCCGCCGAACGGGGCGTTGGACGGGGCGCCGTTAGTCGGGCGGTTCCAGTTGATCACGCCGGCGCGGACGTTGGCCCAATATTTGTCGTACAGGGTCGGACTGCCGCCGATCAGGCTGGCGGCGAGGCCGAAGCGGGTGTTGTTGGCCTCGCCGAGCGGGGCGTCGAAATCCTTGACCCGGATCATCTGCAGCACCGGGCCGAACAATTCCTCGTCGGGGCGGTCCTTTATGTCGGTCACGTCGATCATCGCCGGGGTAAGGTAAGGGCGTTCCTCATAGGGGCGGTCGAGCCGGCGGAGCGGCTTGCCGCCCTTCATCATCAGCCCGAGCCAGCCGTCCTGGAGCGCGTCGGCGGCGGCGATGTCGATCACCGGGCCCATGAACGGTTGCGGGTCGGCCATCGGATGATCGACGATAATGCGGTCGATGAGCTTGGTGATCGCGTCGACCAGCGGGCCTTCGGCGCCGTCCTCGACGATCAGCCGGCGGCAGGCGGTGCAGCGCTGTCCGGCGGAAAGAAAGGCCGATTGGACGATCATCGTCGCGGCCGCGTCGATGTCCTTCACGTCCCACGCGACGATCGGGTTGTTGCCGCCAAGCTCGAGCGCGAGGATCTTCTGCGGGGTCTCGGCGAACTGGCGGGCGAGGCTGGCACCGGCGCGGGCCGAGCCGGTGAACAGCAGCCCGTCAATGCCGTCCTCGCCGGCGAGCGCGCGACCTTCATCGGGTCCGCCGATGAGCAGGCGCAGGACGCCGTCGGGGACACCTGCCTCGTGGAAGCAGTCGACAAGAAAGGCGCCGCTCGCAGGGGTCTTTTCGGACGGTTTGAAAACGACCGTATTGCCGGCGATCAGCGCGGGGACGATGTGGCCGTTGGGTAGGTGCGCCGGGAAATTATAGGGGCCGAGCACGGCGAGTACGCCATGCGGCTTGTGGCGGACGGCGACCTTGCTGCCGAGCGCGCCCTCCATCTTTCGCATCGGGGTGCGCTCGGAATAGGCCGAAACCGAGATGTCGACCTTGCCGATGACCGAGCCGACCTCGGCCTTGGCTTCCCAGAACGGTTTGCCGGTTTCGCGGGCGATCAGTTCGGCGAATTCGTCGGTCCGGGCGCGCACGACATTGGCGAAGCGGCGCATCGTCTCGATACGATAGCTGACCGATTGCGCCGCCCACGCTGGCCAGGCGGCGCGCGCGGCGGCGACTTCGGCCTTTGCGTCACCGATCGGTCCCGACCAGAGCTCGGTACCGGCCGCGGGTTCGGTTGAAATCAGCCTGTTGATGGTGGCGGTCACGGCGGGCTTGCTGGCCTGTCCGATCAAGTTGGTCAAGCCGGTCGGTCCGATGTCATGGCGTCGCCCATGCGACGGATCGCGGCGAGCTTCGTTTCGAGGGGGCGCCAGTCGTCATGCTCAGCGATCGCGGCCCACAGCGTTTCGACCTCGTCGATCGGCATGGAGCAGGGGTCGGTGTCGGACCAATAGTCATGGGCGGCGGGATGGCCGCGACCGGCAAGTTTCGCGGCAAGGTCGCGGAACGGGTCGCTGGTGTAGAGCTCGCCAGCCGGATCGCGCCCGCCGCGCCAGTCGAAGAACAGCCGGTCGATCGCGACCGCTCGGGTTTGGAGCGCCTTGATCAACGCGGCGGCGAGCGGACGGTCGTCGTGGGTTGGGGCGACGCCGAGGCGGGCAACCAGCGCGGTCACGAGCGCGGACTGGAAGCGGTCGCTCCAGCCGTTGAGCGTATCGGCGAGGCCGGGGACTTCGCCCAGCAGCGCAAGGCCGCCGGCGAGCTGCGCGACGTCCCAATGGATCGCCTCGGGCTGGCGGCCGAAGGCGTAGAGCCCGGTCTCGTCGAAGTAAGCAGCGGTGAATTGCTCGTCCCATTCGCGGGTGAAGCGCCACGGGCCATAATCGAAGCTCTCGCCCGAGATGGCGATATTGTCGCTGTTGAGCACGCCGTGGACGAAGCCGGCGGCGAGGTAGGAGGCGGCCAGGGATGCGGTGGCGGCGCACACGAGGTCGAACAGGCGGGCGGCGTCTTCGAGCGGGTCGGTCCCCGCTGGTTCACCGTAGAGGTTGGTCAGGCAGTAACGCGTGAGCCTGGCGATATTGTCGGTCTCGCCGAGATAGGCGAGGCGCTGGAAGCTGCCGATGCGGATGTGGCCGTGGCCGAGGCGGGTGAGCACGGCGGAGCGGGTCGGGGAGGGCTCGTCGCCGCGCCACAGTTCTTCGCCGGTTTCGTAAAGCGCGAAAGTTTTTGAGGTATTGACCCCAAGTGCTTCGAGCATCTCGGTCGCGAGAATTTCGCGGACCCCGCCCTTGAGCGTCAGACGCCCGTCGGCGCGGCGGCTCCACGGGGTCTGGCCCGAGCCCTTGGTGGCGAGGTCGAGCAGGCGGTTTCGCCCATGCAGCGCATCAGCGTCGTCGCGCAGTTGGGCGAAGAGGAAGCCGCGGCCGTCGCCAAGCTGGGAGTTGTAATGGCGGAACTGGTGGCCGTGGTAGCGGAGCGCGAGTGGCTGCGGGAGGTTGTCGGGGAGCGGTTCGAACCGGCCGAAATGGGCCTCGCGCTCCAAGGCGTCGAGGTTGCCGAGGCCGACCCGCTGCGCCCATCGCGCATTGAAGAAGCGTTCGACATGCTTCGGAAAGTCGGCCGGCGCCACCGGGTCGTAAAATTCGTCGCCCAATGAAAGGATGGCGGGATCGGGGCGATAGGCTTGCGAGCGCGGCATTGCCCCGCGATAGGGGGGAACGCCGCGCAGAGGAACTCCATGCCACGCTTTACCGACCGATATATCAACAGCCCCGACGGACTGAAGCTCCACTATCGCGATTATGACGGACCGCACGACCGGCCGCCGTTGCTGTGTATCCCGGGCCTGACCCGCAACGCGCGTGATTTCGAGCCAGTGGCCGAGCGGTTCGCGGGCGAGTGGCGGGTGATCGCGGTCGACCTGCGCGGGCGGGGGCTAAGCGAATACGATCCCGACCCGAGCCATTATGTCCCGCAATTCTATGCCGCCGACCTGCTCAAGCTGCTCGACCAGCTCGGGATCGCCGATGCGGTGTTCATCGGGACGTCGCTCGGCGGGATCATCACGATGGTCATGGCGATGCGCGATGCCGACCGGATCGCGGGCGCGCTGCTCAACGACATCGGGCCCGAAACCGAGAAGCGCGGGCTCGACCGGATTTCATCGTACGTCGGCCGGCCAACGTCCTATGCGAGCTTCGACGAGCTGGCGCGGTCGTTGATGGAGAATAACCACGACGCCTTTCCCGGCTGGGACCTCGCGCGGTGGGAGGCGTTTGCGCATCGCACCGCAAGCGAGCGCGATGGCGCGATCCGTTTGGACTATGACCCGGCGATTGCCGATGGCTTCAACGCCGCCGCAAGCGCGCCGCCAAGCGATGTGTGGCCCTATTATCGCGCGCTCGCGGGACGGCCGGTGACGGTCCTTCGCGGCGAGTTGACCGACCTGCTCGAGCCCGCGGTCGCCGAGCGGATGGTGCACGAGATCCCCGACGTCGAACTGGTCGAAGTGCCCGGCGTCGGCCATGTGCCTGCGCTCGACGAGCCCGAGAGTGTCGCCGCGATCGAGCGGCTGCTCGGGCGGGTACTGGCGCGGACCGAGGACCCCGCCTGAATTACGCGCGTTCGAGCGCTCCTCGATAATCCGGGTCCTCGAGCGCCCGCCCGGCGCCGAGCGCGACGCACATCAGCGGATTGTCGGCGATCCGCACGGGTAGCCCGGTCTCATCGGCCAGCACCGCGTCAATCTGTGGTAACAGCGATCCGCCACCGGTCATGGTGATGCCGTCGTCGATGATGTCGGCGGCAATCTCGGGCGCGGTATTTTCGAGCGCGCGACGAACCGCGTGGACGATCTGGCCGACGGGATCGCGCAATGCCTCGGCGAGCTCGGCCTGGATGATCTCGACTTCGCGCGGCACCCCGCGAGCGACGTCGCGGCCGCGGACCAGCGCGCTACGACCGCGCCCGTCGCCGGGCGCGCTGGCGATGCCCAAGTCCTTCTTGATCTTCTCGGCGGTCGCCTCGCCGATCAGGAGGTTGTGGTTGCGGCGCACCGACTGGGTGATCGCGTCGTCCATCTTGTCGCCGCCGACGCGGACCGACATGCTGTAGGTCAAGCCGTAGAGCGAGATCACGCCGACCTCGGTCGTCCCACCGCCGATATCGACCACCATCGAGCCCTTGGCCTTGATCACCTCGAGCCCGGCGCCGATCGCTGCGGCCATCGGTTCGACCAGCAGCCAGACGCGGCTGGCCCCCGCGTTGGAAGCGGCGTCGCGGATCGCGCGGCGCTCGACCTGGGTC
>JBKJMA010000260.1:0-10076 GCA_046596505.1 Sphingomicrobium sp. | reverse complement strand
TCATTCTGTAGTTACGAAAAAGGGCGGGAGCCGAAGCGCACGCCTTTAAAACTCGTTGGCGAAGGCTTAGCCGTCCTTCTTGTCGCCCTTGGGTGGACGCGGATCGCGACGTTCGGCGATACGGGCCGATTTGCCCCGGCGGCCGCGCAGATAATAAAGTTTCGCCCGACGGACGGCACCACGGCGCACGACCTCGATCGAATCGATCGCCGGCGAGTACAGCGGGAACACGCGCTCGACACCTTCACCGAAGCTGATCTTGCGGACGGTGAAGTTGGAGCCGATGCCCTTGTTCGAGCGGGCGATGCACACGCCCTCGAAATTCTGGACGCGGGCGCGTTCGCCTTCGACGACCTTGACGCCGACGCGCAGCGTGTCGCCGGGGCGGAATTCGGGAATGGCGCGGAGTTCCACGAGCGAGGCGATCTGCTCGGCCTCGAGGGTCTGGATAAGGTTCATGTGTCTAGCCTTCGTCGTCGTCGTGCGCGCCAGAGGGCGGTGCCTGCTTCGCGCCCCCATGGCGCAAGGTCAGGTCGGGCCGCCGTAGCCGTGTGTCGCGGATCGCCTGATCGTGTCGCCACGCCGCGATCCTCGCATGATCCCCCGATCGCAACACTTCGGGGATCGTGCGCCCTTCCCAGCTGACTGGTCGGGTATAATGCGGATATTCGAGAAGCCCCGCATCGAAGCTCTCTTCCTCACCACTGGAGGCCGCGCCCATTACCCCGGGGAGGAGGCGAACGCAAGCGTCGAGGAGGACCATCGCGCCAAGCTCGCCGCCCGACAGGACATAGTCGCCGATCGATACGGACTCGAGGTCGCGCGCTTCAAAAATGCGTTCGTCGAAGCCTTCGAAGCGGCCGCACAGGATGATCGCGCCGGGGCCCGCGGCGAGAGCGCGAACGCGAGCCTGGGTGAGCGGAACGCCGCGCGGGGTCATGGCGAGCATCGGGCGGGCGATCTCGTCCGTGGCGGCAACGCTGTCGAGCGCGGCGGCGAGGATATCGGGCTTGAGCACCATCCCCGCCCCGCCCCCTGCCGGCGTATCGTCGACGCTGCGGTGCTTGTCGGTCGCGAAGTCGCGGATGTTGCGGGAGTCGAGGGTCCACGCCGTACCGAGCGCGCGCCCGGCAAGCGAGCTGCCGAGCGGGCCGGGGAACATCTCCGGGTAAAGGGTCAGGACGGTGGCGGCGAAGGTCATGGAGATGGAACCTAAAGCACGCGGAACATCGGTGGAAGGCCGAGCATTGGGTGAGGATGGAAGAACCTCTCGATTGCCTGATCATCGGCGGGGGCCCGGCGGGGCTGACCGCGGCGATTTACCTCGCGCGCTTTCGGCTCGATATTCGCGTGATCGACGCGGGGAACAGTCGGGCGAACTGGATACCGTGCAGCCATAATCATGCCGGCTATCCCGACGGGATTAACGGCAAGGAACTACTCCGGCTGATGCGCGAGCAAGCGCAAAAATACGGCGCGAAGATTGAGACCGGGCGCGTCACGCGGCTCGAAAAGGAAGTCGACGGACTGTTCGTCGCCGAATGGGGTTCGGGTCCGCAACGCAGCCGCTCGGTGCTGCTCGCCACCGGCATTACCAACCGCCGGCCGCCGATGGACCCGGAAATCCATGATGAGGCGATGGCGCGCGGGCTGATCCGTTACTGCCCGATCTGCGACGGCTACGAAGTGACCGACAAGAAGGTCGGGGTGATCGGATCGGGCGAGAACGGGGTTGGCGAAGCGATCTTCCTGCGCAGTTATACCTGCGACGTGACACTGATCGCGCCCGATCGCGCGCTCGACCTGACCGCGGAGGAGTGCGAACGATTGAAGGCAGCGGGGGTGACGACGGTAGACGGACCGGCCGCAGCCATTGGAGTGATCGAGAATTGCATCACGGTCGATACCGCGGCGGGACTGATGACCTTCGACAGCGTTTATCCGGCGCTGGGGTCGGATACGCATACCCAGTTGGGCGAAATGGTCGGGGCGACGCTGGCCGAGGACGGTTGCTTCCTGTGCGACACCAAGATGCGGACGAGTGTCGCGGGTTTGTATGCGGCGGGCGACGTGGTCCACGGGCTCGACCAGATCAGCCATGCGATGGGCGAAGGCGGGCAAGCCGCGACAACCATTCGGAACGACCTTGCCGAGCTCTCGCCGATTTTGCGCGAGCCGATGAACGAGCCTGAACTGCAGACCGCGCAAGAAACGAGTTAGGCGAGGAATTCCGGGTCGACGACGATGCGGTCGCCGTCGAGGAACGCGATCGGGTCGGTGAACGGGATCAGCGTGCGCTTGCCGTCGGGGCGCTCGATCTCGAGCAGGTCGCTGGCGCCGTAATTTTCGATTGCGACCACCCTGCCCTGAACTTCGCCGGCCTCGTCGACGCAACGCAGTCCGATGATGTCGGCGTGGTAATATTCGCCTTCCTCGAGCGACGGAAGGACGGCGCGGTCGATTTCGACGAGGGTGCCGCGCAGGGCTTCGGCCGCCGAGCGGTCGTCGATGCCTTCGAAACGGGCGATCGGCATCTTGTCGGCGGGCTTGATCGCGGTGAGCTTTCGCGCGGTGCCGCCAACGAGTAGCGTCGCGCCTTTCGTGAGGCTCGACAGGTCGTCGGCGAACAGTTTCAAACGGACCTCGCCGCCCACGCCATGCGCCCCCGCGACGGCGGCGAGCGCAACGCGGCGCTCACCTTCCGGCGCGAGGGACGTCATCGGCGCTTCGCTCACTCAGGCGGCGGGCGTGATGGTTGACGGCTCGGCGGCAGCCTCGTCGGCGACAACGTCGGCGTCGCTGGTTTCGGCCGACGCTTCTTCGGGAGTGGCTTCGGCGGCACCTTCGGCGGGGGCCTGGGCGCTTTCGCCGGTCACATCGGCGGGAGCATCGCCGGCGTCGCTGTTCGGGGTCGCCTCATTGGCTTCCTCGGCGACGGGCGCTTCCACAGCGGCTTCCTCGGCGACCGCAGCTTCAGCGGCGGGCTCTTCGACAGCGGCGAGTTCTTCAGCGGCGGCAGGCGCCTCGGCGGCGGCTTCCTCGGCGACCACTTCGTCAGCGGCGGGAGCTTCCTCGGCAGGGGCCTCCTCAACGGAAACCTCCTCGACAACCGGCTCCGGCTCGGGCTCCGGAGCCGGCGCGGCGGCGGCAGCGGCGGCGGCCTCGGCGGCTGCGGTAGCCTTGGTCACGCGCTCCTCGGCGCGCTCGGTGGCCTTCTCGCCCGGCTTGGCCTTGTTCGGGTTGTTGCGCGCGGGGCGCTCCTTGATCCCGGCGGCGTCGAGGAAGCGAAGGACGCGGTCCGACGGCTGGGCGCCGACCGACAGCCAATGGGTGATGCGATCGGCGTCGAGCTTCACGCGCTCGGGCGAATCCTTGGCGAGCAGCGGGTTGTAGGTGCCGACCTTCTCGATGAAGCGGCCGTCACGCGCATTGCGACTGTCCGCCACCACGACGCGATAATAAGGGCGCTTCTTGGACCCGCCACGGGCCAGACGAATTGCAACTGCCATGAGTATTTCCTTTGTTGATTAGTAGATTGGAGTTATTTCTTACCAAATTTGTTGAAGCCCGGCGGCAGGTTGCCGAAGCCGCCGCCGCCACCGGGGAGGCCCGGAAGCCCGCCCGGCATCTGGCCACCCGGCGCAAGCCCGCCGAGCGCGCCCTCGAGCCCGCCCTTGCCGAACATCGCGGCGAGCTTGCCGAACCCGCCCATCTTCTTGAGCCGCTTCATCGCGGTCGCCATGTCGGCATGCATCTTGAGCAGCTTGTTTACCTCCTGAACGGTGGTCCCGCTGCCCTTTGCCACCCGGATCTTGCGCTTGGCGTTGATGACATCGGGACGGGCGCGCTCTTTCGCGGTCATCGACGACATCATCGCTTCCAGACGAACCAGCGCCTTGTCGTCGGTCTTGCCCGATGCGAGACCCTTCATCCCGGGCATCATCGCGGCGAGCGCGCCGAGCCCACCCATGCGCTGCATCTGCTGGATTTGCATGCGCAGGTCGTCGAGGTCAAACTTGCCCTTCTCCATTTTGGCGGCAAGTTTCTCGGCGTCCTCCAGCTTGACGGTTTCGGCGGCGCGCTCGACCAGGCTGACGACGTCGCCCATTCCCAGGATGCGGCCGGCGACGCGGTCGGGGTGAAAAGCTTCGAGCGCGTCGAGGCCCTCGCCGGTGCCGGCGAACTTGATCGGCTTGCCAGTCACCGCGCGCATCGACAGCGCCGCGCCGCCACGGGCGTCGCCGTCCATGCGGGTCAGGATCACGCCGGAGAGTTCGACCTGGCCGGCGAACCCTTGCGCTACATTGACCGCGTCCTGGCCGGTCAGACTGTCAACCACGAGCAGGATCTCGGTCGGGCGCGACGCCGAGGCGACGGCCTTCATCTCGCCCATCAGCGCGTCGTCGACGTGGAGCCGCCCGGCGGTGTCGAGCAGTAGCACGTCATAGCCCTGCAGACGCGCCGACTGAAGCGCGCGCTCGGCGATCTGGACCGGGGTCTGGCCGGCGACGATTGGGAGCGTGTCGACCCCCGCCTGGCGACCGAGCACGGCGAGTTGCTCCTGCGCCGCGGGGCGAGCGACGTCGAGGCTCGCCATGAGCACTTTCTTACGTTCGCGGTCCTTGAGGCGGCGGGCGAGCTTGGCGGTGGTCGTCGTCTTGCCCGAGCCCTGCAAGCCGACCATCATCACGACCGCGGGCGGCGTGACGTCGAGGTCGAGCCCGGACGCATCGGCGCCAAGCATTTCGATCAGCGCGTCATGGACGATCTTGACGACCATCTGGCCCGGGGTGATCGAGCGGATAACGTCGGCGCCAACCGCTTTCTCAGTGGCGCGGTCGACGAATTCGCGCGCGACGGGCAGTGCGACGTCGGCCTCGAGCAGCGCGACACGCACTTCGCGCATCGCCGAGCGCACGTCGGCCTCCGACAAGGCGCCGCGACCGCGGAGCTTATCGAACACACCGCCAAGGCGATCGCTCAGGCTGTCGAACATTCAAATTCCTCAAGATCGACCGGACCAAAGCGCAAAACGCCGGCGGGCGAGACCTCGCCGGCCAGCGTGCGTGCAAAGACGCGCCTGTCGATATGTTTGTCAAAAATGACGAAACAGCGCTTAGCGAAGCGGCGGCACAAGGTCAAAAAGAAAACTCCCGGGCCAGGCCGTAGCCTCACCCGGGAGCAATCTTGTCACCTCAATTCAGGCTTGGTGCCCGAACCTTAGCCACGCTCGCCCTGCGAGGGCGGCGGCGGCGGCGGCGGCGGCGGCGGCGGCGGAACCGGGCACGCCATGTCCATCGCGATCACCGAACCGTCGGCGCAAGTCTGCGTCGCCGGGGGCGGCGGCGGAGGAGGCGGCGGCGGCGGCGGCGGCGGCGGGGGAGCCGCTTCCATACCACCGAAGTTGAAGATCAGGCTCGCCATCAGGCTGTGCGAGCGGAACTTCCCGCTTTCGCTCAGACCGTAAGCGGTGTTGTACGTGGTAGTCGTGGAGAGCGTGCCGCCGGTCGGTGCCGCAAGCGTGCCAACTGGAACAGCCTGGGTCGCGGTCGCGGTATTGCTGAACGTACCCACACCCGAGTTTCTGAAATTCAACTTGCCCGTCTGGAAGTAACGATACTTCAGGCCGAGGTCGATGTTCGGCGAGATCGCAGTCGCGAGACCGGCGATGAACTGATAAGCCCATGCGCTGTCACGATCACCAAAGGTCTTGACGCGAGCACGACCCGCACCGCCGCCCAGATAAGCGCGCACCGACGGATCGATGTTGAAATCGACGAGCGCATTGACCATCCCCGACAACACCGTGGTGCGGTCGCGGAAGTTGAACTGCGTGCTGGCATTGCTGAACGTACCGGCCGGGATTGACGTGACCACGCCTGTGGTCGTCGACGGCGTCAAGAATCCGGCGTTGTTGTTGATGCCGTTCAGGAACACAGTGTTTGCGAAATAGTCACGGGCGCGAGTGCGCTTATAACCAAGCTCGCCCTCGAGACGGAACATGCCGAAGTCGTAACCAACGATGGCGTCAAGATCCATACCACGCTTGTAATCGGCGTTGAAGCGGGAACCCGAGACGACAGTTCCGCTGGGGATCAACGTCGGAGCCGGCGCCGCAGTGAGGCCCGTGGGAACCGGTCCTGCAGTGCCACCCGTGGGGGTGAAAGTCGAAGTCGTCGTCACCAAGGTGGTCGAACGCGTACCCGTGGTGTTGTAGTTGCTGTGACGCGGGAAGAGGATGCCCCCTTCGATCCCGACGTAGGCCGCACCGTCACGAGCCATCGCCGGCGTGGCAATGGCTGCGAGCCCGGCGGCCGCGAGAAGATATTTGCGCATCGTGGTTCCTTTTTGTTGCGCTAGTGGTCCGACCCGAACACCCGACGGCCGAGAAGGTTCTCCAAAAAAGTGCCGACGCAGGTCTTTGGCGCAAACTGTGTCTTTGCGAACACAGTCCGGGCTGGCGACGAACCGCCCGCCAGGCTCGGCCGACGGTAGACACACTTCTTGCGCAGCCCTAAGTCGTGAGCCGTGCTCCGTCGGTTCCACAAGATGCACGGCCTCGGCAACGACTTCGTGATTCTCGACGCGAGGAGCGAGGCGGTGGCGATGACCCCTGCCCTCGCTTTTCGGCTGGCGGACCGGCACCAGGGAATCGGTTGTGATCAGCTGATCGTGCTGCAACCTTCGGACAAGGCCGACCTGCGGATGGCCATCTTTAATGCCGACGGCGGAGCGGCGGAGGCGTGCGGCAATGCCGCGCGCTGCGTCGTTGCGCTGACGGGCGCAGCGCGGATCGAGACCGTCGGCGGGATCATCGAAGGCAAGACAGTCGCGGTCGAGGTCGAGGTGGCGATGGGCGAGCCGCGCTTCGGGTGGGACGAGATCCCGCTGGCTTATGCGATGGATACCGCCGCGCTACCGATGGCATGGGACGAGCTGGCGGGGCCGATGGCGGTCAATGTCGGCAATCCGCATTTAGTGTTCTTCGTCGAGGCGATCGACGAGGCGCGGCTGGGCGCGTTGGGGCCGGTGATCGAGCATGACGCGGCCTTCCCCGAGCGAATCAACGTCAATGTCGCGGTGATCGAGGGGGACGCGATCCGACTGCGGACGTGGGAACGCGGCGCCGGGCTGACGATGGCGTGCGGCACCGGAGCGTGCGCGACGGCGGTGGCGGCGATCGCGAGCAGGCGGGCTTCCTCGCCGGTGACAGTGCGGATGACGGGCGGCGAGCTGGTGATCAGCTGGGCGCCGGGCGAGTCTGTGCGGATGCGCGGTGCGGCGACGCATGTGTTTACCGGCGAGATCGACCTGGACGCGTTCGGAGCATGAGTGTCGAGACGATTACGCTCGGGTGCCGGCTGAACTTCGCTGAGAGCGAGGAGATGAAGCGGCTCCGCGCTGGCAATGGTCTGCTCACGATCGTCAACAGTTGCGCGGTGACGGCGGAGGCCGAGCGCCAGACTCGGCAAGCGATCCGGCGGGCGCGGCGAGAGCGGCCCGCTGCGCAGATCGTGGTAACCGGCTGCGCGGCGCAGCTGTCGCCCGATGCCTACCGAGCAATGCCCGAGGTCGACGCGGTCGAACTGCGCGATTTCGCGGCGCCGCTGACCGTCGCGGCGGGGTATCGTGGGCGGGTGCGGAGTTTTGTCGCGGTGCAGACCGGATGCGATCATCGCTGCACCTTTTGTACCATCTGGCAGGCACGTGGGCCGAGCCGGTCACTGCCCTATGGAGCGGTCCGCGATGCGGTGGTGCGCGAGTTGGAAGCAGGGGCGCGTGAGATCGTCCTGACCGGGGTCGATGTGACCAGTTACTCAGCCGATGGGACGGGGTTCGGGACGCTATGCCAGAGGCTTCTCCGCGAGTTGCCGCGGCTCGAACGGCTGCGGCTGTCGTCGCTTGACAGTATCGAGATCGACCCGGCGCTGATGGAACTGATTGCCGGCGAGACACGGTTGATGCCACATTTCCATTTGTCGCTGCAGGCCGGGGACGATCTAATCCTGAAGCGAATGCGACGGCGGCATTCGCGCGCCGATGCGGTGCGAACCGTGGCCGCGATCAAGGCGGCGCGGAGCGATGCGACGATCGGAGCGGACCTTATCGCCGGGTTTCCAACCGAGTCTGAAGAAGCCGCGTTCAACACATTGCAATTGCTTGATGATTGTGATGTCGTCGCAGGGCATATCTTTCCCTTTTCGCCGAGGCCGAACACGCCGGCGGCGCGCATGCCGCAGGTCGAGCGCGAGATCGTCAAGGCGCGTGCTGCGCGGTTGCGCGACCGCGCCGCCGAACGGCGGGCGGACTGGCTGCGGTCGCAGGCCGGGACGCGCCAGCGGGTGCTGATCGAGAACAAGGAACGCGGTCATAGCGATGGGTTCGCTCCGGTGTTCATTGCGGGCAGCGTCCGCGGGCAGAGCGGACTGGCGACCGTCACCGGCGTCGCCGACGGGCAGTTGATCGGGGAGTTTGCATGAGTTGGCTCGAACGCCTGGCGGGCGGGTTCAAGAAAACCGCCGATCGGCTGGGTGAGAATATCGGCGGGCTGGCGTCGAAGGTGGCACTCGACACGGCGACGCTCGACGACATCGAGGAAGCGCTGGTCGCGTCGGACATGGGCCCGGCGGCGTCGAAGCGGATCCGCGAGGCGATTGCCGCGCGAAAATTCGAGCAACTCGACGAGCGCGGGCTGCGGACGATCCTGGCTGAAGAGATCGAGCGCATCCTGGCGCCCGTCGCCAAACCGCTCGACATATGGGGTTTTCCGCGGCCGCACGTGATTTTGGTGATCGGGGTCAACGGGTCGGGCAAGACGACGACGATCGGCAAGCTCGGCCACCTGCTCAAGGAGCAGGATTATGGCGTGATGCTGGCCGCGGGCGACACCTTCCGCGCAGCGGCGATCGAGCAGCTCGAGATATGGGGCAAGCGCATCGGCGCGCCGGTGATCTCGGGCAAGGAGGGCGGCGACGCGGCCGGGATCGTCTATGACGGGGTCAAGCAGGCCACCGCGACCGGGATCGACGCGCTGATCGTCGACACCGCGGGGCGGCTCCAGAACAAGACGCATTTGATGGAAGAATTGTCGAAGGTGCGGCGGGTGCTCGGACGGCTCAATCCGGAGGCGCCGCACGACGTCATCCTGGTGCTCGACGCCAACACCGGGCAGAATGCGCTCAACCAGATCGAGGTGTTCCGCGACCTTGCCGGGGTGACCGGGCTGGTGATGACCAAGCTCGACGGAACCGCGCGCGGCGGGGTGTTGGTCGCGGCGGCGGATAAGTTCGGGCTGCCGATCCACGCGATCGGGGTCGGTGAGGGAGTTGATGATTTGCGGCCATTCGATCCACGGGCGGTGGCGCGGGCTATCGCCGGGCTTCCGGCATGAGCCGGGGAGCGACATGAGCGGGGGGCTGAAGAAACGCGAGGTCGGGACGGGCGTGCGATTGCTGCTCGACCTCGGGCCGCTGGTCCTGTTCTTCGTCGCCAATGCGAAGTTCGGAGTGTTCACCGGGACGGCGATGTTCATCGCGGCGTTCGTCGTCGCGCTGGCGGTGAGCTTCGCGCTGACCCGCACGCTGTCGGCGCTGCAGCTGTTCTCGGGGTTCCTCGTCATCGTGATGGGCGGGCTGACGATCTGGCTGCACAACGAGACGTTCATCAAGATCAAGCCGACGATCTATTATGGAATCGTCGCATCGCTGTTGGCGTTCGGGCTGGCAACCGGCCGGCCGCTGCTCAAGTCGGTGCTCGGCAGCACCTATCCAGGGCTCGATGCCGAAGGATGGCGCAAGCTGACCCGCAACTGGGCGATTTTCTTCGCAGTCATGGCGGTGGTCAACGAGAGCGTGTGGCGCAACAGCACGACCGATTTCTGGATTTCGTTCAAACTATGGGGCGCGATACCCGCGACCTTGGTCTTCGCATTTGCCAATGTACCGATGCTGCTGCGCCACGGCCTCAACATGGACGACAAGCCGCAAGCGGCCGAACCGGGACCGATTGAATGAGCAAGAAGGTGATTATCAAGATCGAGGGGCTGACCAAGTCCTATGCCGGCGGGGTCGAGGCGC
>JBKJMA010000273.1:0-2769 GCA_046596505.1 Sphingomicrobium sp. | reverse complement strand
CCCCTCCCTGGAAGGGAGGGGCTAGGGGTGGGGTGCGAGCGCATGCGAGCCAGTGCCGCAAGATCGACTGACTAACCGCCACCCACCCCCCCTCATTCCCATCGATCACAGGACATGATACCTCCGGTCCACATTCGGGAAGCAGGGGGGAAACACTGTGTCCACTTTAGCCGAACCTTATACCGACCAGTACCCGCGCACGGATCAACTGTCGGGGACGCCGCGCGCCGGTACGATAGATCGCTGGATCTACGTTTTCACGGCGGCGAGCTTCATCGTGATTACGCTGACCGGGTTCATTCCCGACTCGCTGGCGAAGATCGCCGCGGTCCAGGCGGGCGAGCGGCCGCCGTTCCCGCTCGTCCTGCACCTCCACGCACTGCTCATGGGGTCGTTCCTGCTGTTGCTGCTCGCGCAGACGACGCTGATGGCGACGGGCCGGGGCGACCTCCACCGCCGGCTCGGGATCGCGTCGTTCGTGATCGCGCCGGCGATCGTCGTGGTCGGCTTCATCCTTGCCCCGACGATGTACCATTATCTGTGGAATGCCGCCCAGACCGCGCCGCCGGAAATGCGCGCGAAACTGCAGCAGTCCGTCCTTATCCGCGACAACATCCTGCTGCTGCAATTGCGGATCGGCATCCTGTTCCCGCTGTTCCTGCTGATCGGCCTGCGCGCGCGCGGGATCGACGCCGGGCTCCACAAGCGGATGATGATTCTTGCGACAGCCATGGCCTTGCCGGCGGGGATCGATCGGATCCTGTGGCTGCCCACCACATTTCCGGTGAGCGCGCTGGCGGGCGATCTCTACACCCTGCTCGCCGTGTCCCCGATGTTCGTGTGGGATGTCGTGCGCAACCGGCGGGTTCACCCGGCTTACCTGATCTGGCTTGGCGTCAATGCGCCGTTCGCGGTGGTCGTTCATGGCTTGTGGGGTACCGCCTGGTGGCATTCGATGGCACCGCGTCTGATGGGCGTGTGATGTTCGCCATCGGGTCGAGGAGTGACGGTCGGATGTGCGGCTGATCCCGGTGATCATCGCATAAACTTTTTGCTTTCCTACACGTACCTATCTGGTTCATGCTCGACTCCTGGACAAATCGGAGAAGAGCCATGGGACGACGTGCAAAATCCTCTCGCGACATGTCGATGGAGGCGTTTGATCAATGGTGTGCCGCGACCGATGCGGTCAAGGCGACGCTCGAGGCGACCGCCGAGGAAGGCGGGCCGCGCGTCAGCCTTGTCCCGGACCCGGTCAGCGTGCCGCTCGACGTCCTGCCCGACGAGGTCGAAGTGCCCGCCACGCTCGTACCCGGCGAGCTTCGCGCGGTGCCGTTCGACCCGGAACCAAGCCGCAAGACCGGCGGGTGGAGCGCGGATCGCCAGCGCGGCTTTATCGAGGTGCTGGCCGAAACCGGATCGATCCATGTCGCGGCGCGGGGCGCGGGCCTGTCGGCGCGCAGTGCCTACGCGCTGCGGGTTCGCTCGGCAGCCTTCGCTGCGGCGTGGGACGGGGCGCAGATGCTCGCCGTCGGGCGGCTGTCCGCGATCGCCTTCGACCGCGCCATCCACGGCCGCGTCGAACAAGTCTATCATCAGGGCGACCTGATCGGCGAACGGCGCGTGCCCAGCGAGAAACTGCTGATGTGGTTGCTCGCGAGGCTCGATCCGAACCGCTTCGCCGCGCCGTGGGAGCGCCGCATCGGCGACAACTCCAACCCCCAGGCGGCGGTCCACGGCGCCTTCCCCACGCTCCTCGCCGCGCTCACGGATACTGCGGAAACTTAACCTACGTCACCGCGAACATTCGGAACATTCGCGTTATTTCTGGAGGCACCGTTACCTTGCGCAGGGCTTGATCGCGGTCGGTGCCGGCCTGGGTCCGCTGACCTTGAACGCCGCGAAATAGGCGTCGGCGCCGGGGATCGGCCGCTGCCTCACCCGCGTCAGGCCGAGCGCGGCGAACTCGCACTGCAGCCGCGCAGGCGGCGTGCCGTGGCGCCGGGTCGGGCGGTCGGCGTCGACCACGATGATCTCGCCGTCGGGCTTCAGCCCTTCGCGCAAATGCCACAGGAAGGCATAGGGCGAGGTCACTTCGTGGTACATGTGGACCAGGAAGATGCGGTCGAACGAGCCGGCCGGCAGGCGCGGATCGTCGGGCGTGCCGAGCTTGACCGCGACATTGTCGAGCCGCTCGCGCTGCGCCCGGTCGGCCAGCCGGTCGCGGACGGCGGGGACGATATCCTCGGCCAGCACCCGCCCGCGCGCGCCGACCAGGGGCGCGAGGCGGACGGTGTAATAGCCCTCGCCCGCGCCGATGTCGGCGACCGACATGCCCGGCTTGACCGCGGCGAAGTGCATGACCTCCTCGGCCTCGCCGACCCGGTCGCGCGCGTCCTCGGTCGAAAAACTGTCCGACACGATCGGCGCGACGTCGCGGTCGGCATTGGGGAAGCTGGTCTCGCTCGCCGACTGCCGGCATCCCGCCAGCATCAGCAGCGCGACCAGCGCGATCCTAGTCGACATCCTCGACCTCGACCTTTTCGCCCGTCACCCGCTGCGACAGCGCTGCCGCCATGAACCGGTCGAGATCGCCGTCGAGCACATCGGCCGGCGCGGTCGAGATCACCCCTGTGCGCAGGTCCTTGACCAGCTGGTAGGGCTGCAGGACGTAGCTCCTGATCTGGTGGCCCCAGCCGATGTCGGTCTTGGCCGCCTCGGTCTTGTTGCTCTCGGCCTCGCGCCGCTGCAGTTCGGCCTCGTAGAGCC
>JBKJMA010000267.1:0-3523 GCA_046596505.1 Sphingomicrobium sp. | reverse complement strand
CCGCCCGGTCGGCGCGGGCTGATCGCCTCGCTCGCCGCGGCAGCAAGCGAAGTCGGCGCGCTGCTCGCGGTTGGCGTCTCGGCGCTGACCGTCAGCCTGATGAGTAATGCGACGCTGACCGGCTGGGGCTGGCGCATTCCGTTCTTCGTCGGCGCCGCGCTTGCCGGCAGCGTGTGGGTCGCCCGCTCGGCGATGGAGGAATCGCCCGAATTCGAACGGCAGAAAGCGCGTGGCACCGTGCCCGAAAGTCCGCTGCGACACACCCTCGCCAACCACCGCATCGGCATCGCCCGCTCGTTCGCCATCTCGGCGCTCGGGTCGATCACTTATTATGTCGGCATCACGTACGTGCCGACCTTCCTCACCTCGGCGGGACGGCTGGGCGAGGGCGATTCGCTGTGGCTGTCGACTGCGGCGGCGGTCGTGGTGATCCTCGTTACCCCGCTGACCGGGCTGCTGTCCGACCGCGTCGGGCGCAAGCCGGTGCTGATCGCGATCGCGGCGCTCAGCGCGGCGCTGCCGATGACGATGTTCCTGCTGATGGCAAGTGGATCGCCGCAACGCGCGCTGGTCGGGGCGGTCGTCCTGGCGGGCGTCGCGGGGGCGTATAGCGCGGTCGGCGCGGTCGCCACCGCCGAGCAATTTCCCGGCGAGGGGCGGCTCAGCGGGCTCGCGTTCGGGGCGACTGCCGCCACCGCCGTGTTCGGCGGGCTGACCCCCTATCTTGCGCAGCTGCTGATGGTGCGGACCGGCTCGCCACTCGTCCCCGGCGCGATGATCGCGATCGTTGCCGTGGCGGTCTTGCCGGTACTGTTCACGATGAGCGAGACGCGCCCTATCCCAGGTCGCCCCCGGACCTAGGCCGCTTTAGGCAGCGCCGAGACGAACGTCGCGCGTTCGATGCTGATTGTCAGGCCGGTCTTGGTCGATGCCTCGGTCAGCTTGGCGCCCAATTGCTTGACCAGCGCCGCGACAATCGCCGTGCCGAGGCCACCGGGATTGGGCGGCGTGGGTTTGGCGCCCATGCCGACCCCGTTGTCGGCGACACTGAGCTTCCAGTCTTCGCCATCCTGTTCGAAGCTGATCCGCACGCAAGCGTCGGCCCGGGCGACAGGAAAGGCGTATTTGATCGCGTTGATCAGCAGCTCGGTGACGATCAGGCCGACGCTGACGGCGCTGCTCGACACCAGCGTACTGCCCTTTTCGGCGGCGACGACGAGCCGGATTTTCTGATCGCCGACGATCGATCGGTTGATGCTGGTAGTGAGGTTGGTCAGATAAAGCTCGATGTCGACCAACTCGGCTCCACCGGCCGGGTAGAGATGCTTCTGAACCTCGGCGACCGAAAGCACCCGGCTGTGCGCGTCGTGAAGCTCGTGGCGCGTTTCGTCCGAACTCACCGCGCGCGACTTGAGCAGCAGGATGCTGGCGATGATCTGCAGGCTGTTGGCGAC
Source organism: Sphingomicrobium sp. (assembly GCA_046596505.1). GTDB lineage: Bacteria > Pseudomonadota > Alphaproteobacteria > Sphingomonadales > Sphingomonadaceae > Sphingomicrobium. The sequence goes on along the minus strand of JBKJMA010000267.1, from coordinate 2,069 downwards.
GCGGTGGCGCATCTCGGAGAGCAGGATCTTGTGCTGCTCGAGCAAATCGTCGGTCCGTTTCTGCAGGGCCTGCTTGTCGCGTTCGATTCGGCGGCGGTCGGTGATGTCCGTGAACGAAAGCAGGATCGTCGTCCCGAGCGTGTCCGCATAGTGAACGGTACGGGCGCTGAGCTGCATCGTGCGCCGGCCAAGGTTGGCGACCTCGGTCTCGACGTCGAATTTCTCCATTGCGGACTGATCGGGAATGATGGCGAGTAGCAGCCGCCTCAGGTCAGCGATGTTCCATTGATTATTGCCTATTTCAAACAGGCTGCGATCGTGGACGCGATCGGGGCTTTCGTCGAACACGTCATAAAAGGAACGCGTCGCCGCCAGCACGCAAAACTCCGCGTCGAGCACGAGAAACGGTTCGGGGATCGTATCGAGGATCGCCAACGCCAGCGTCTGGCCCGCCACGGGATCGACTATCTGTTTCAATCAAGCCCCCCATCGGCGGAAGTAAAGGGCGCTCTCAGCCGCAAGCGAGCCCGAACAAAACCCCCGAGGGCGGAAGCTTATACCTGTTTAAGTGCTAATCCTATCTTTTGTCGCTGCCCTCTTTCGTCCCTCCCCGAGGGGGGCGATCGATGCCGCGTCAGGCGTCGATCAGCGTTCGCCGCCGTCCGACAAGGACGGGCGCCTCCGGTCGACCCGACGATGATTCCACGGCGACCTCGTCCATCCGCCGCCAGCCGTCGCGGCCAAGGCGCTCCAGCGGGCGGAAGCTCGCCTTGTAGGCCATCCGCTGCGACCCTTCGACCCAGTAGCCGAGATAGACATAGGCCAAGTTGGCGCGCGCGGCGCGGATGATGTGGTCGAGGATGATGAACGTGCCGAGCCCTTTGCGCGCGCCCGGGCCGACATCGTAGAATGAATAGATCATCGACAGGCCGTCGGACTGCTGGTCCGACAGGCAGGCGCCGACCAGCTTGCCGGGTTTCCCGTCGACCGAAGGCTCGCGATATTCGACGATGTAGGTTCGGACCGGGGTCTGCTCGACCATGTCGGCGAAGTCGCTCTCGTCCATCTCGGCCATGCCGCCGCCGGGATGGCGCGCGGCAAGGTAGCGGCCGAGCAGCTCATATTGCTCCTCGGTGGTCCACGGCTTGCACGCGGTGACCTCGAGGTCGGCGTAGCGGCGGATGATCTTGCGCTGGGTGGCGCTTGGGGTGAATTCGCCGGCGTCGACGCGCACCGACACACAGGCGCTGCAATCGATGCAGCTCGGGCGATAGGCGACCGACTGGCTGCGGCGGAACCCGATTCGGCCGAGCGCTTCATTGAGCTCGCCCGAATGGCGGCCATTCAGTTCGGTGAACACCTTTCGCTCGACCTTGCCCGGCAGATACGGGCACGGCGAGGGGTTGGTCACAAAGAACTTAGGGAAGCGAAATGGGGCGCTCACCCGGACCGGCCTTCCTTGAATGGTTACGAAACCCTTTATGCGACCGGTAAACGCGGTTGAAAAGAGTTGGTCCCGCGAAAAGAGGGTTAAACCGCGCACTGTGCCAGGATGACGCACCGGCGATCGAGTATTCCCTAGTCGAGCAGCGACCGCTCGACCCGGAATTGCGCCTCTCCGAGCGCTTCGATGACGCGGTCGACCGCGGCGGCGTCGCGCGCTTCGCACTCGACCTCGATCAGCGTGTCCTTGGCCGGCAGCGTGGTGAAGATCCGCTGGTGATGGACCTCGATGATGTTGACCCGGTGCTGCAGGAAACATTCAGCGATGCGGACCAATACGCCCGGCCGGTCGGGAGCGAGGATCGCGAGCCGCGCCACCCGGCCCGAGCGGACGAGTTCGCGGACCAGCACGTTGGCCAAAAGATGCGTGTCGATATTGCCGCCGCACAGTACCGTCCCGACCTTGCGCCCGGCATAGCGCCCCGGTTCGGCGAGCATCGCCGCGAGGCCCGCCGCGCCGGCCCCCTCGACGACGGTCTTCTCGATCGCCACCAGCAGCGCGACGGCATGTTCGATATCGCGCTCGGCGGCGAGCCGGATATCGTCGACCAGCGCGCCGATGATCT
>JBKJMA010000262.1:0-22389 GCA_046596505.1 Sphingomicrobium sp. | reverse complement strand
CTTCGAACAAACGCTCGGTTTCGGCGAGGGTGAAGCCGATGCCCTCGCAGAAACCGTCGACCGCAGTGGCGAGTTGCAGCCGCGCGACGGCGGGGACGAGTTCGTCGATCACCTGGTGGACATACTCCTCGCGGCGGGCGGCGAATTCGGGGGGCAGCGCGTGGAGCGCGAGGAGGGTGGGGACGATCCGCACCGCTTCCTGGCCGCCGAGCGCGCGAGCGGTGTTGAGCAGGCGGATCTCGCTCGCCGGGTCGAGGCCATAGCCGGATTTCACTTCGACCGTGGTGCAGCCGCCGGCCATCAGCGCGCGAAGGCGGCGACGGGCGGAGGCGATGAGGTCGGTGGCGCCCGAGGCGCGGGTCGCGGCGACGGTCGAAGCGATGCCGCCGCCGGCGCGGGCGATCTCCTCATAGGTGGCTCCGGCGCGGCGCATGGCGTGCTCGTTGGCGCGGTTGCCGCCGAAGATCAGGTGGGTGTGGCAGTCGATCAGCCCCGGGGTGACCCACGCGCCGCCGAGCGGGACGACTTCGGCGGCGCGGAAGCCGGCGAGCTCGGCACGCTTGCCGACGCGGACGATCTTGCCATCCTGTACCCCGATCGCGGCGTTGGGGAGGAGGCCGAGCGGATTGCCCGGCGCCGCGACCATCGTGGCGGCGTGACAATCGACGAACAGGCGGTCCCACATGGGCTATGGCATTAGGCGGCGCCGGTGCTAGCGTCAAAGTCATGACGAGCGAATGGCCCAATCTTTCGCAATTGCTGGTGGCGGTCGGGGAGGACGCGCAGGTCGGGCTGGTCGGGGCGCCGCTCAGCGTCGGGTCGGTGACGGCTGGGCGGTGCGATCTGGCGCCGGAGCTGTTGCGCGCCACGCTGCGGCGGATCGGACGCTATGACATCGAGAGCGGGCGCGAACTAGCGGTGCGGGTTGCCGATCATGGTGACGTGGCGGTCGGCGGGATGACGATCGAGGCGGCGACGGGGCCGATCCGCGACGCGTGCGCGGCGAGCGTCGGGCGCCATGCGCTGACGCTGCTGGTCGGTGGGAATAATGCGGTGACCAGGCCGGGGGTATTGGCGCTTGGCCAGGCGCTCGGCATCCCGCTGGAAGAGGTCGGGCTGATCACGCTCGACGCGCATCTCGACATGCGGTCGACAACAAGCGGATTGGGCAATGGCAATCCGGTGCGGGCGCTGATCGAGGACGGCTTGCCGGGACGCAACATCGCGCAGGTCGGGCTCGCGCCGTTCGCCAATTCGGGCGCGATGCACCGCGATGCGCTCGACGCGGGGAACCTGGTGATTTCGTTGGGCGAGGTACGGCGCGCGGGGATCGAGGCAGCGATCGAGCGGGCGCTGGCTCAGGTCGCACAATGTTCGGCGATCGTGATCGATTGCGACATCGACGTAATCGACCGGGCGCAGTTTCCGGGGGCGCCGGGCGGGCGGCCGGGCGGGATGGCGGCGGGCGATTTCTTCGATGCGGTGCGCCGGCTGGCGGCCGAGCCGAGGGTGCGGTTGGTGGACCTCACCGAATGGGATCCGCCGCTCGATCCGAGCGACCTCAGCGCGCTGACGGCGGCGCGGTGGATGGCGGAAGTGCTGGCGGGGTTCGAGGCGCGTTAGCGGCCTAAGGCTGGCGGGGTTCGAGGCGCGCTAACGGCCTAAGGCTGGCGGTTAACGGTCGCGCTGGCGATTGCGTCGAGCAAGACGCGCGAATCGACCGGTTTGGCCAGCACCAGCGCGCGGCCGTCGAGCGCCGCGTCCATCGCCGCGCTGTCGGCATAGCCGCTGATGAAGATGACCGGCAGGTCGGGCCTGGCGGCGCGGGCCTGCTCGGCCACTTCGGCGCCGTTCATTCCGGGCATGGCGAAATCGAGCAGCAGCAGGTCGAAGCCGCGCGAACCTAGCGTGTCGAGCGCCGCCTGCCCGCTGGCGAGCGCGGTGACGCGGTGGCCAGCGACGGCGAGCAAATCCCTGACCGTTTCGCGCACCGCGTCGTCGTCGTCGACGAGGAGGATGTCGAGTGGCGCGACGGGCTTGCCGGTGGCCAGTTCCTGCTCGGCGTCGGGCACCGGCACGGCATCCTGGCCGGTCAGCGGCAACAGGATCGAAACGGTCGTGCCGCGGCCCTCCTCGCTGTCGATGACGAGGTCGCCGCCGGCCGCCTGGGCGACGCCATAGGCCATGCTGAGGCCGAGCCCGGTGCCGCTGCCCGGGCCCTTGGTGGTAAAGAACGGCTCGAGCGCGCGGGCGACGACTTCGGGGCTCATGCCGACGCCCCGGTCGATGACGCGGATCGCGACCATGTCGGCGGCGCGCTCGACCTTGATGTCGATCCGGCCGCCATCTTGCATCGCGTCGCGCGCGTTGACCGCGAGGTTGAGCACGGCGAGCTCGAGCTGGGTCGCGTCGGTTTCGACCGGGCAGGTACCGGGCGAGGTGTCGATCGCGAAGTCGACGGTCGGGCCGACCGTGTGGCGAAGGAGTTCGGCCATGCCGTCGATCAGCGCGGCGGCGTCGATCACCCGCGCTTCGATCCGCTGGCTGCGCGAGAAGGTCAGCAGCTGGCCAGTGAGGCGCTTGCCACGTTCGACTGCCTGTAAAGCGTTGCTCGACCAGCGCGCGATCTTGGCGGCGTCGTCGGGTTTGGACGCGATCAGCTCGAGGTTGCCGGCGACCGCCTGCAGGAGGTTGTTGAAGTCGTGGGCGATGCCGCCGGTCAATTGGCCGAGCGCCTCGATCTTCTTGGCCTGGACGAGCGAGTCCTCGGCGCGCTGGCGCTGGGCAGCTTCCTCGCTGGCATGGACGAGGGCTTCGTTGCGCTGGGCGATGGTCGCGGCGAGGTCGTCGTTGGCGGCCTGGAGCTGGCTCGGGCTAGGCAATGCGAGCGCGCGCGGGATCAGCGGCCACAGCAGGATCGCGGTCGGGATCGACGCCGCGGCGGTAACCGCCTTGACCACCGCTTCGAGCCCATAGTCGCCGTGCCACAGGTTCCATACGGCGAGGATGTGGGTCAGCCCGCACGAGAGGATGAACAGCGCGAACAGCCAGAACATGCCCGAAAATTCGAGATCCTTGCGGCGGCGGACGAGGCTGATGAGCGCGAGTGGGATCGAGAAATAGGCGGCGGCGATAAGCAGGTCGGAGACGACGTGGGTCCAGATCAGCGCGGGGTTCCACAGCAGGCAATAGCCGTGAGGTTCGTAGCTGCCATCGAAAAAGGGCTTGAGAAGGTCGGCCATTCAGTCGCTCCACGCGGGCCGAACGGCCCGTTCCTCGACTAAAGTCTTGGCGCGCGTCTTGCCAGTGGGTTTCAGTAATGTGTCAGATTCCAGCATACCATTGGTATCCGGCGTAATCTTCCCAATAGCCGCCCTTGCCGAGGCCGAGGCGGGCGAGGCTGTCGACCGCTTCGACGCGCATCACATATTTGGCCTGCTTGTAGCCCAGCTGGCGCTCGACACGCAGCCGGAGCGGCGCGCCGTGGGGGACCGACAGCGTCTGGCCGTTCATGCCCCATGCAAGGATCGACTGGGGGTGCATCGCGTCGATCAGGTCGACTGATTCATAATAGGGCGTGCCGCCGCTGTCGTCGGCGCAGTGGAAGACGATGAAGCGTGCATTGGGGCGCAGGCCGGCCTGTTTGAGCAGCAGGCGGAGCGGGGTTCCGGTCCATTGGCCGATCGCGCTCCAGCCCTCGACACAGTCGTGGCGGGTGATCTGGGTGCGATGAGGCGCGGCGCGAAGCTGTGCGAGCGAGAGGGAGAGCGGGCGGGCGACGAGGCCGTCGACGACGAGCCGCCAGTCGGCGAAGTTGCCGGCGATATGCTGCTGGTAGTCGGGCGCGGCGGGCATGGTGTTGCCATTGGTGCGGAACAGCGGCGACATTTGTGCGGGGGTGAATTCGGGGGCGAGCGCGGCGCGGTCGGAGACGATGCGCTGGGCCGAATAGGTCGCGCCCTCGCCGAGCCGAAGCAATTTCTGGACGTTGGGCGAGGCATTGATCTTGTCGCAGCCGGCGAGGAACAGCCCGCCGGCGCCGGTGATCAGAGCGCGGCGGTTGATCTCGATGGTCATGCCGTTTCCTCCGACAGGGTTGCTGCGGGAACGGGATCGGGGGCGGGGCGGTACCAGCCGGTGATGATCGATCGCATCTCGTTGATCGGACCGGCGAGGATGACCATCACCAGATGGACGATGATGAAGGCGGCGATCGCCATCGCGCAGATAAAGTGGATCGAGCGCGCCGACTGACGACCGCCGAACACGTCGAGCAGCCACGGCCATGCCGCGTTGATCCCCGGCGACATCGTCAGCCCGGTCAGGATCGCGCCGGGAATTGCGATGAAGACCATCCCGACGTAGGAAAGTTTCTGGAGGATGCTGTACGATTTGGCCGCTTCGCCGGTGGGGAAGCGGAGGCGGGCATGCTCCCGGATATCGTGCCAGATATGGGACGGGCGAAGCTCGGCGAGCGTCGGACGGAGGTCGCGCCAGGCATGGCCGCGTATCAGCGACCACAGGAGATAGAGGATGCCGGGCACGACCAGCACCCACGCGAAAGCGAAGTGCCACTGGCGCGAGCCGGCGAGGTCGTAGTGCGACGGGATGGTGAATAGCGGATTGATCGCATAGCCGCGGCCCTTGTCGGTCACGCCGAAAATGCCGAGGCCGGGGAGCGTCACGGGACCGACGCGGACGTGGCCAGGCATGATCTCGAGCCAGGCGTGATCGGCGTTGGCGCCATATTTGCCCCAGTATAGGCGGGGGTGGGCGTTAAGGATCATCAGCCCGCTCATCAGCATCACGAAGATCGAGAGCGCGTTCAACCAGTGCCATAGCCGGGTGGGCAGCTTGTGCCGGTAAAAGGCGGCGGGTGCGCTCGCGGGGGGGGAGGTCGGGACGGCGGGCTCGTCGGACATGGGCGCTCCTCGAAGGTTCCGTTATCGGACGAAATCGGCGGCGGTGCAATTGCTCGCCGCCGCCCCGTCAGTCATTACGCCGGCGCGGCGGTGGCGGATGCGATCGGGCCGAACGCAATGGTAAGGGGAAAACGATGATCGGACTCGCCGCCTTGTTTCTGTTGACGGCGCTGCTTTACGCGGCGGTCGGGTTTGGCGGAGGGTCGACCTATTCGGCGCTGCTGGTGCTGGCCAAGACCGATTTTCACCTGGTTCCAGTGATTTCGCTGATGTGCAACCTGCTGGTGGTGAGCGTGGGGACGTGGCGGTTCGCGCGGGCGGGGCAGATGCCGTGGCGGCGGGCGTGGCCGTTGTTCACGCTGTCAGTGCCGCTGGCATGGGTCGGCGGGCGGCTGGCGGTGTCGGAACTGCTGTTCGTCGGGTTGCTTGCGGTGTCGCTGCTGGTCGCGGGACTGGCGATGTTGTGGCAGCGAAAGCCGTTGCCCGACGATACCACCAGCGCCCCGACATGGCGCGAGCCGATCATCGGCGGGATACTCGGGCTGCTCGCCGGGATCGTCGGGATCGGCGGCGGGATCTTCCTCGCGCCGGTGCTGCACCTGATGCGGTGGGGCGGGGCGAAAGCGATCGCGGGGACGTGCGCGCTGTTCATCCTGGTCAATTCGATCGCCGGGCTGGCGGGGCAGCTGGCCAAGCCGGAGGCGATGTCGCGGCTGGAGGCGATGGGCGGATACTGGCTGCTGTTCCCGGCGGTGGCGATTGGCGGGCTGGCGGGGTCGGTGATCGGGTCGACGCGGTTGAAGCCGCGCCATCTGGCGGTGATGACCGCGATCCTGGTGCTCTATGTCGCCGGGCAACTGGCGGTGCGGTTCGTTCACATGCTATCGACGGCGGCATGATCGATCCGTTCGGCCGCACCATCAGCTATCTGCGCCTGTCGGTGACCGATCGGTGCGACCTGCGCTGCACCTATTGCATGCCCTTGGCGATGCAGTTCCTGCCGCGCGCCGAAGTCCTGAGCATCGAGGAGCTCGACCGGGTGGCGTCGGCGTTCGTCCGGCTGGGGGTGCGCAAGCTGCGGCTGACGGGGGGCGAGCCGCTGGTGCGGCGCGGGTTGATGACGCTGGTCGAGGGGCTGTCGCGGCACCTGGCGAGCGGGGCGCTCGACGAAATCACGATGACGACGAATGGCACCCAGCTGGTCGAGTTCGCGGGGCCGCTCGCCGCAGCGGGGGTCAAGCGGGTCAATGTCTCGCTCGATCATCTCGACCCCGCGACCTATATGCGGATCACGCGCGGGGGTGATGTTGCCAAGGTCATCGCCGGGATCGACGCGGCGCTTGCGGCGGGGATCGCGATCAAACTCAACGCGGTCGCGCTGCGCCACGATAACGCCGATCACCTCGTGGCGCTCGCCGAATGGGCGCATGCGCGGGGCGCCGAGCTGAGCGTGATCGAGGTAATGCCGCTGGGCGAGGTCGAGGCCGACCGGATCGACCAATATATCCCGCTGACCGAGATCCGCGCGCGCTTCGCCGAGCGGTGGACGCTGACCGACCTGGTGCGCTCGACCGGCGGGCCGGCGCGCTATGTGCGGACCAGCGAGGGTGGGACGATCGGGTTCATCACCCCGCTGACGCATAATTTCTGCGGCGGGTGCAACCGCGTGCGGCTGACCTGCACCGGGCAGTTGTTCCTGTGCCTGGGCGATGATGCCGATGCCGATCTGCGCACGCCTTTGAGGGCGAGCGAGGACGACCGGTTGCTCGACGCGGCGATTGGCGAGGCGATGACCCGCAAGCCCGAGCGGCATTCGTTCGATTATGGGGTCAAGGCGCCGGCCGTAGCGCGGCACATGTCGCGCACGGGGGGGTGATGCGGTTGCTCTATTTCGGGCGGCTCGCTGAGGTAGCGGGCACTCGCGGGGGCGAGGTGGAATTGCCCGCCGGGGTGGCGACGGTGGCCGCGGCGCGGGACTGGATCGCGGCCGGCAATCCGGCGCTGGGCGAGGCGCTGGCAAGCCCGACGGTGCGCGCGGTGGTCGACGACGAGTTTGCCGCGGACGACCGTTCGCTCGACGGGGCGGCCGAGCTCGCGTTCATCCCCCCGGTCAGCGGCGGATGATCTGCGCCGAACCAATCGACCCGGCGGCGCTGCTCGCGACGTTTTCGGAGAGCCAGCGCGCGGCGGGGGCGATCGTCAGCTTTACCGGGACGGTGCGCGGCGGCGAGGTCGAGGCGCTCGAACTTGAGCATCATCCAAGTTTCACCGCCAGGGTGATCGAGGCAATCGCCGACGACGCCCGGGCGCGGTTCGATATCGCCGATTGCCTGGTCGTGCACCGCGTCGGGCGGCTGCTGCCGGGCGAGCCAATCGTGTTCGTCGCGGCGGCATCGGCGCATCGCCGGGCGGCGTTCGAGGCGGTTGATTATCTGATGGACCGGCTGAAGACCGAGGCGCCGCTGTGGAAGCGCGAGCATCGCGCCGACGGGGCGAAGTGGATCGAGGCGCGGGCGTCGGATGTGGCCGATCGGGCGCGGTGGGAGATCGGGCGATGAGCGACCTGACCCATTTCGACGACGCCGGGCGGCCGCACATGGTCGATGTGTCGGCCAAGCCGGATACGGCGCGCTCGGCGACGGCGCGGGGTCGGGTGCGATTGTCGGCGGAGACGGTGGCGCTGGTCGCGGCGGGGCGGGTCGGCAAGGGCGACGTGATCGGGATCGCCGAGCTCGCCGGGATCATGGGGGCCAAGCGGACGAGCGAACTCATCCCGCTGTGCCATCCGCTGGCGCTGAGCGCGGTCGAGGTGAAGGTGACGCTCGAAGAGCCGGGCCTGGTGGTCGAGGCGACCGCCAAGACGAGCGGGCCGACCGGGGTCGAAATGGAGGCACTGACCGCGGTCGCGGCGGCGTGCCTGACGATCTACGATATGCTGAAAGCGGTCGAGCGCGGGATCGTCATCGAGGCGATCGAGCTGGTCGCGAAATCGGGCGGGCGCTCGGGCGAGTGGCGGCGGGAATGACGCGGACCATCACGGCGGCAGTATTGGAGCGGTCGGGAGATCAGGCGCGGCCCTATGCGACCCATTTGCCATTGCGGCTGGCACAGCTGGAGCTCGACGATCCCCGGCCGGGTGAGCTGCTGATCCGGATCGACGCGGCGGGGCTGTGTCATTCGGACCTGTCGGTGATCAACGGCGACCGGCCGCGGCCGATGCCGATGGCGCTGGGGCATGAAGCGACCGGGATCGTCGAGGCGCTGGGGTCGGCGGACGATTCGCTATTCGCGGTCGGCGACCGGGTCGTGCTGGCGTTCCTGCCGGCGTGCGGCGAATGCGTGCGGTGCGTGTCGGGCGAGGGCTATCTGTGCCCCAATGGCGCGGCGGCGAACGGCGAGGGGCGGATGTTGCGCGGCGGGCACCGGCTCCATCGCGAGGGCGGCGATGTGCACCATCATCTCGGCGTATCGGGGTTCGCGACATACGCGGTGGTTGACCGGCGTTCGGCGGTGAAGATCGATCGCGACGTACCGGCGGAAATCGCCGCGCTGTTCGGCTGCGCGGTGCTGACCGGGGTCGGCGCGGTGATGAACAGCGCGGGGCTTCGCGCGGGCGAGAGCGTGGTGATCTACGGGCTCGGCGGGGTCGGGCTGGCGGCGCTGCTCGGCGCGCTGGCGAGCGGTGGGGTGCCGGTGATCGCGGTCGATCCGGTCGCCGCCAAGCGCGTCATCGCCGAGCAACTGGGCGCGGTTGCAGTCGCCCCGAGCGACGCAGCGACGGCGATTGCGCGGCTGATACCGGGCGGCGCCGACGTGGTGATCGAGACGGTCGGCAAGGCGGCGGTGCTGGCCGACGCCTATTGCACCGGGCGGCGGGGCGCGCGGATCGTCACGGTCGGGTTGCCCAATCCGGCCGAGATGCTGTCGATCCCGGCGGTGTCGCTGGTCGCCGAGGGGAAGACGCTGATCGGCAGCTACATGGGGAGTTCGATCCCGGCGCGCGACATTCCGCGCTATATCGCGCTGTGGCGAAGCGGGCGGTTGCCAGTCGAGAAACTGCTGACTTCGGTCAGCCCGCTCGGCGAGATCAACGCGTTGCTCGACAAGCTCGCCGACGGCGACGCGGTGCGGCAGATCGTGCGGCCATAAACAGGCCAGTGGACGAGGCCGCCCGTGTCGCGCTAGATGACGGGATCCAATTCGAGGTGGCCGCCATTCCTTCCCAATTTTCGCACGTCGCGGGTTAGCCTTGGCCGACGTCTCCATTGCCCAGCGCATCCGCCAACTGATCGTTTCGGGCGAGCTCGAGCCTGGCGCGCGCGTTGCCGAGGCGACCATCGCCGAGCGGCTCGGCGTGTCGCGCACCCCGGTCCGCAATGTCATCCCCGCGCTTGCCGCCGAAGGGCTGCTCGAGCCGGTTGGGCGGCGCGGCTATGCGGTGCGGCGGTTCAGCATCGAGGATAGTTTCCGCGCGACCGAATTGCGCTGCGTGCTCGAGGGGCAGGCGGCGCGAGCGATCGCAGCGCGAGGCCCCGAGCCAGCGCTGATCGAGGCGTTGCGCGCGGTGCTCGACGAAGGCGACGCGATCATCGCCAAGGAACGGCTGATCCGCGACGAGCAGGAAGCCTATGCCGCAATGAACATGCGGTTCCACACGCTGATCGTGGACGCCGCGCGCGATGCACTGCTCGCCGAGCTGATCCACCGCGTCTATTCGGTACCGTTCGTGTCGCCCGGCGTGGTCGCGTCGACCGGGATCCCGGCGGACGAAATTCCGGCGGTGCTGCAGACCGGCCAGCGCCAGCATCACGCGATCGTCGATGCGATCGAAGCGGGACAGCCCGACCTCGCCGAAATGCTGATGCGCGGGCATTCGGCCCCGGCGCGGCGGACGCTGGGGCTCGACGGTCCGCGCGGCGAAGTGCGCGAGGTCGCGCTTTAGCTAAGTTGCGAACCAGTGGGCCGGAGACGCCTGGTCGTGCTCAGTGACTTGCGTGAAGCGTCGGCTCGTTGCCCTCTGCGATGATGCGCAAGTTCTGCATCATGCCATGGTCGCCGTGGTACATGATGTGGCAATGCATGACGAAGTCGCCGGTAAAGCGCTCATAACGAGTCCGGAAGGCGATGCGCAGGTCCTGCTTCAGCATCACCGTATCCTTCCATTCGCCTTTCAGCCCGGCATAGTCGGGGTCGAAGGCCGAGCTTTTCGGATCAATGACGTCGCGCCCCTGGGGATCGGTGATCGATACGATCTGGAACGGATTGACGTGCATGTGCAGCGGATGGTTGCCGTTCAGCGAAATCATGCGCCATTCCTCAGCCTTGCCGAGGGGCAGGACCTGATCGATCCGGTCATGTTCATAGGTTCGCCCATTGACCCGGAACGACGCTTCCTTCGGAGTCTCGACGATATCGACGAGCGCTTCGCGATAGCCGCTGACCTCGCCCTCGCCGACGGATTTGTGCCAGACGAAGGACGCGAGCTTCATGCCATTGCGAAGCTCGCCGACGACGCGTGAGCGGACCGCTTCCTGACCGGAGCCGGCCATCGCTCGTTCGGCCGAATGGACCAGGTCTGCCTGCAGCAGCGCATCGGCGTCGGCGACCGTTCGGGCGGTGCCTCTCGCCTCGACGACCGCCAGCATGCGCGACGGGTTGTTCTTCTCGCTATCTTGCCGGCTGGTGTCCTGCACCAGGCAATAAAGCCCGGGATCGGGCAAACGGGCGAGCACGTCCATCCGCTCGCCGGGAAACAGAATCGCTTCACTCAGCTTGCGCACTCCGGACCGGGTCAGGCCATCCAGCGCGATCTGCCACAGCGGCAGCGGCTGGCCTGTGCAATGGCGGCGCATCCATTCCCCCTGATCGGCGGCCTTGACCGTGCGAAGGTTTGGCGCCGCAGCCTCCAGCCGGTAGATCTTGATGTGGATCGTTTCGCGAGTTCCGCCGTGGATCAATCGCAAGCGCTCGAACGCACCGGCGCGGAACCCCTCGAGCAAGGGCTGAACTTTCCCGTTGATACCGGTGAAGCGCCCCGACCATTGCCAATTCGAATCATGGTCAAAGCTTTCGATGCCGCCCACCCGCCCCGCCTTGCAGGTGAATGGCCGGATATAGTCTTTTTTCTCGTCGACGAGTCCCTCGATAACGCCCTTGTCGTCGAAGCAGCCGTACTGGATTTGCTGGAACAACAGCACGCGATCGGCATACGGGCGGCCGCGTTCGTCCTTCAGCAGGATGTCGATGTCGCCCGGCCGATCCAGGGTCGGCACACGATTGCCGGTGACGATCAGCGCGCCGGCCATGCCACTGCCGACCTGGACGAAGCCCGACCCGTGATGGTGCGGGTGATACCAGAAGGTCCCGGCCGGATGATCGACGGGAACGTCGTAAACGTAGTGATGCTCACCGCCTGGCGGGATGGAGATCAGGACATTGTCGCTGGCGCCCGATGGCGAGACCCATAGGCCATGGGTATGGATATTGGTGTCGTTGAAACAGGCTTGATCGGCACGCTGCTTTTCGGTGCACGGCTCAAGCCGGTTTGCGATATCGATTTTGAGCTGCTGTCCGGGGGCGACCCGGATGGTAGGAGCGACGAAGTCGCCCGCTTTCGCGCCCGACCCGACGAACGACCTTAGCTCGACCTTGTCATCGGTCAGGGTCCATGGGTTGTAGAGAACACCAGCCGAGCGCGCGATTTCGAAACGATAATCTGCCGGTTGCAACGCCATGGAACCCGCCAGCAATGCCGGCAAAAAGATCATTCCCCCCATGCCAAACTCCATAAAGCAAGGAATTTACGCGCACACCCAACGCACTGCTGCGCCATTTAGTCGACGCGCACAACATGGTGTGCAGGGCAAGTCGCAACAGTGCAGCTCGCGCGCCGCTCATGGGTTGGACGCAGACACCAGTCTTATGTCCACGATTGGGCTAGAAGCCGCCCGGCCGTTTACGATTTGACCACCTCCGCATCGCGCTTGGCTGACGCTGACGGTCGTGTCGCCGATATCGGGTCTGGCTGTGGATCATTTGCGCGGTTCGGGGCGTTCACTGGCCCGATGACCGGCGCTTGCCCGATCACGCTTTCAGCCCTGAAAAGGAATCCGATCGATGGCGAAGAAGCCTAATTCCAAGACCAAGACCACCACCGAAGCCCAGCCGCAGTATAAGGTCGAGTATCGCGAGATCCAGCCGTACGGGACGCTCAAGCACATGCCGCTCGCGCTGGCGGATAATGCGCGCACGCAGAGCGTCGGGATGCTCAACCAGGTGCTGGCCGACACGATGACGCTGCGCGACATGTACAAGAAGCACCACTGGCAGATGTCGGGCGCGACGTTTTACCAGCTGCATCTGCTGCTCGACAAGCATTACGAGGAGCAGGCCGTGCTGGTCGACACGATCGCCGAGCGGATCATGGCGCTGGGCGGGATCAGCATCGCGATGGCGGCCGATGTCGCTGAGCTCAGCACGATTCCCCGCCCGCCCAAGGGGCGCGAGGACGTGCCGACGCAGCTCGCCCGCCTGCTCGAAGCGCACGAGATCGTGTTGCGGCAAGCGCATGAAGGCGCCGATGCCGCCGACGAGGCGGGCGACGACGGCACCAACGACATGCTGGTCAGCAACGTCATCCGCACCAACGAACCGCAGGTGTGGTTCATTGCCGAGCATCTCGCGCCGACCGAACTGGTCCGCGCGGACCGCTGATCAGGCGGCAGGGCGCGCCGGGATGGCCTGGCGCGCCTCGTAGGCGGCGATGGCGGGTTCGCTTTTCAGGGTGAGCGCGATTTCGTCGAGGCCGCCCATCAGCGATTCGCGGCGGAACGGGTCGAGCGAGAACGCGAATTGTTCGTTGCCGGCGCTGACGGTCATGTCGGCGAGGTCGACGGTGACGGGCGAGTGTTCGGCGAGCTGCATCAAGCGGGCGACGTCGGCGGCGGGAAGCGCGACGGCGACGAGGCCATTCTTGTAGGCGTTGCTCGAGAAGATGTCGGAGAAGCTGGGCGCGATGATCGCCTTGATGCCGAGGTCATCGAGCGCCCAGGCGGCATGCTCGCGGCTCGACCCGCAACCGAAATTGGCGCCGGCGATGAGGATAGGTGCGCCGGCGAATTTGGGGTCGTCGAAAATGTTGCCGGGCTCGGCGCGGATGGGGGCGAAGGCGAACTTGCCGAGGCCAGCGCGGGTGATGGTCTTGAGGTGGTCGGCGGCGATGATCACGTCGGTGTCGATATTGTCGCGGCCGAGCGGGTAGGCGCGGCCGGCGATGCGCTCGACGGGGGTCATGCGAGCAGCTCGCGGACGTCGGTCAGGCGGCCGGTGACGGCGGCGGCGGCGGCCATCGCGGGGGAGAGCAGGTGCGTGCGTGCGCCGGGGCCCTGGCGGCCGACGAAATTGCGGTTCGAGGTCGAGGCGCAGCGCTCCTGCGGGGGGACCTTGTCGGGGTTCATCGCGAGGCACATCGAGCAGCCCGGCTCGCGCCATTCGAAGCCGGCGTCGATGAAGATGCGGTCGAGCCCTTCGGCTTCGGCCTGGCGCTTGACGAGGCCCGAGCCGGGGACGACCAAGGCCTGCTTGATGCCGGCGTCGACGTGGCGCCCGCGCGCGACCCTGGCGGCTTCGCGCAGGTCCTCGATTCGGCTGTTGGTGCAGCTGCCGATGAAGATATGCTCGACGCGCACGTCCTGCATGCGAGTGCCGGGGGCAAGCCCCATGTAGTCGAGCGCCTTTAGCGCGGCGGCGCGCTGGCCGGGGTCGGCGAAGCTATCGGGGTCGGGGACCGAGCCGGTGATCGCGACGACCTCGTCGGGGCTGGTGCCCCAGGTGACGTTGGGAGCGATGTCGTTCGCCGAGAGGTGGACGAACTTATCGAACATCGCGCTATCGTCGGTGTGGAGGGTCCGCCAATGGGCCACGCTGCGCTCCCATGCCTCACCGGGCGGCGCCATGGGGCGCCCCTTGAGATACTCGAAACTTCTCTCATCCGGGGCGAACAACCCCGACCGGGCCCCCGCTTCGATCGACATGTTCGCTACCGTGAGGCGTTGCTCGATCGTCATGTTCGCAAACGTCTCGCCGCGATATTCGATGACGTGGCCGGCTCCGCCCGAAACGCCGACCTTACCGATGATGGCGAGGATGACGTCCTTCGCCGAGACGCCGAAGCCGAGCGCGCCGTCGACGCGGACTTCCATCGTCTTCGACTGTTTCAGCAGGAGGGTCTGGGTGGCGAGGACATGCTCGACCTCACTGGTGCCGATGCCGAACGCGAGCGCGCCCAAGGCACCATGCGCGGCGGTGTGGCTGTCGCCGCAGACGAGGGTGGTACCGGGGAGGGTGAAGCCCTGCTCGGGGCCGACGACGTGGACGATGCCCTGCGCGGCGTCGGTGTCGGCGATGTAGGGCACGCCGAATTCGGCGACGTTGGCGATCAGCGCGCTGAGCTGCTCGGCGCTGGCCGGGTCGGCGATCGGAATGCGCTGGCCGGCGGCGTCGAGCCGCGGGGTGGTGGGCAAATTATGGTCGGGGACCGCCAGCGTGAGGTCGGGGCGGCGGACCTTGCGGCCTTCGCGGCGGAGGCCTTCGAAGGCTTGGGGGCTGGTCACTTCGTGGACGAGGTGCCGGTCGATGTAGATCAGGCAGGTGCCATCGTCGCGGCGTTCCACGACGTGCGCGTCCCAGATTTTTTCGTACAGCGTGCGCGGGCGAGCGGTCATGCGACGGCCTTTGCGCGCGGTTCGACGATTTGCGACAGATGGTCGCGGACGCGGGCGCCGAACGCCTTGCAGCCGGCGCTGCCACCGAGGTCGCGGGTGCGCACACCTTCGAGCAAAGTGCGGTCGAGCGCGGCGGTGAGCTCGGCGGCGGCGTCGGCATGGCCGAGCGCATCGAGCATCATCGCCGCGCTGGCGATCATCCCGCCGGGGTTGGCGATGTCCTGGCCGGCGATGTCGGGGGCGGAGCCGTGGATCGGTTCGAACAGCGCGGGCCCCGATGCCCCGGCGCTCGACGAGCCGAGCAGGCCGATCGAGCCGCCGATGACCGACAGCTCGTCGGACAGGATGTCGCCGAACAGGTTTTCGGTCAGGATCACGTCGAACCGGGTCGGGTGGGTAACGATCGCCATCGCCGCAGCGTCGACATAGAGATGGTCGAGCGCGACGTCGGGATAGGCAGTCGCAACCTCCTCGACGACCCGGCGCCACAGTTTCGAGGTGGCGAGGACATTGGCCTTGTCGACCGAGGTCAGCTTGCCGCGGCGGGCGCGGGCGGCGCGGAAGGCGACGTGGGCGATGCGCTCGATCTCGGGGCGGGTGTAGCTGCACAGGTCGGTGGCGCGATCGGGTTCGAGGGTCTTCTCGCCGAAGTAGAGCCCGCCGATCAGCTCGCGCACGACCAGCACGTCGGCGCCGGTGGCGATCTCGGGTTTGAGCGGGGAGAGATGCTCGAGCCCGGCGATGACGCGCGCCGGGCGAAGGTTGGCGAACAGGCCGAGCGCCGAGCGCAGGCCGAGCAGACCCTGTTCGGGGCGGACCTTGGCACCGTCCCACCGGGGTCCGCCGACCGCGCCCAACAGGATCGCGTCGGCGGCGCGGGCTGCGGCGAGCGTCGCGGGCGGCAGCGGCTCGCCGTGACAGTCGATCGCGATCCCGCCGAAGTCGTGCGTCTCGAATGCCAGTCCGAGTCCCCGCGCCTCCGACAGGAGGGCGAGGCAGGTTACGGCTTCTTCGGCGACTTCGGGTCCGATGCCGTCACCGGGCAGGACAATTACGCGGGTCATCGCGTCAGGCGGCTTTCGGCGTGGCGCGCTGCACGGCCCGGACATTGCGCACGGCTTCGGCGTTGCTCGCCGCGTCGATATAGGCCGACACGAAGCACGGCAGGATATCGCGACCCCGCGCGCGCCCGGTGTAAAGCTCGCCGTCGACCTCGAGCGTGATTTCGGTAAGGACGTTGGCGCCCTGCCCGTCGGGGGTGGGCTCGCCGGCCTCGACCGCGATATATTGCATTTCCAGCTGATCGACCCGCGCGGGCAGGTTCATCATCTGGCTGACCGCGAGGAAGGCGGCGTCGAGCGCCCCAGGGGCCGTGGCGATGTCGGTTACCCGGCCACGCTCGCCATGTTCGAGCTCGATCCGCGCGACCGGCCACGCGGTGGCCGAGACGGGCGAGCGAATGTCGACCTTGTTGAGCTTCCACAGCCGCTCAGGCGCGCCGGTGTCGATGCCGCTGAGCAGCGACAGCAGGCGCGCCGAATCGACGATTCCGATCTCGTCGGCAATCGTCTTGAAGGCGACAAAGGCGCGGTCGAGCCGGTCGCCTTCGAGGATGAAGCCAAGTGACTTGGCGCGGGCGGCGAGCGCGTGGCGCCCGCTGTGCTTGCCGAGGATGATGCCCTCGACGGCAAGACCGATATCTTCCGGTTTCATGATTTCGTAAGTCTCCGGGTTCTGTAACACACCGTGCTGGTGAATGCCGGCTTCGTGCGCGAACGCATTGGCGCCGACGATCGATTTGTTGCGCGGGGGTGGAGAGTTGGTGACCTGAGCCAGTGTGTGACTGGCGGCCATGATCCGCTTCGTGTCCACCCCGGTGGTTACTCGGAAGGCATCAGCGCGGGTTTTCAGTGCCATGACGACATCCTCGAGCGCGCAATTGCCGGCGCGCTCGCCGATGCCGTTGACGGCGCACTCGATCTGGCGCGCACCGCCACGCACGGCGGCAAGCGAATTGGCGACCGCCATGCCGAGATCGTCGTGGCAATGGGTCGAGAAGATCGTGCCTTCGGGGCGATCGACGTGCTGGCCGAGGAACCGGAACAGCTCATAAATCTCGTCGGGAGTGGTGTAGCCGACCGTGTCGGGGACGTTGAGCGTAGTCGCGCCGGCGGCGGCGGCGGCGGACAGGCACTCGACAAGGAAGTCGCGCTCGGTACGGATCGCGTCCTCGGCGGAGAATTCGACATCGTCGACCAGGCTGCGGGCGTGGGCGACCGAGGTGCGGATGTTCTCCAGAACGGTTTCGCGGCTCATGTGGAGCTTGCTGTCGCGGTGGATCGGACTGGTGCCGAGGAAGACGTGGATGCGCTTGCGGCTTGCGGGGGCGAGCGCCTTGGCGGAGGCCTCGACATCGCCGCGAGTGGTGCGCGACAGCGAGCAGATGATCGGGCCGTCGATTTCGCGCGCGATTGCCTCGATCGCCTTGAAATCGCCGGGCGAGGCGGCGGCGAACCCCGCTTCGATGACGTCGACCTTCAACGCGGCGAGCGCGCGGGCCATGCGCAGCTTGGCGATTTCGGTCATCGAGAAGCCGGGCGCCTGCTCGCCGTCGCGCAGCGTGGTGTCGAAGATGCGGACGCGATCAATCTGGGGGTCGGTCATTGCGCTATACCCGTGGCCGGAGAGGTGGAAACGTGATGGACGCCGATGAGCCGGCGAAGCTGGAGGTCGAGGACGTCGAGCCGGCGGCCGGCATCACGCGCGATCAGGTCGAGGGTCATCGAGGCGCGGCCGTCGCGGTCGTGCATGGCCAGGCCGCGCAATTCAAAGCCGCGCCGCTCGACGAGCCCGACGATGCGCCCGACGGCACCTTCACCCGGGGTGAAGTCGACGGTGATTTGCTGCGGGTCGGTCACCAGCGGGTCTCCAGCATTTCGACGTTGGACGAATTGGGCGGGACTAGCGGCCAGACATTGGCGCGCGGATCGATGCGGACGTGGCACAACACCGGGCCGCTGGTCGCGAGCAGCCGGTCGATCGCGCCCGAGACCTCGGTGCGGTGGTCGACGGTGAATGCCTCGATCCCGAACGATCGCGCGACTTCGGCGAAGTCGGGGTTGTCGGACAGGTCGATTTCAGAGAAATTCTCGTCGAAGAACAGCTCCTGCCACTGGCGGACCATCCCCAGCTGGCTGTTGTCGAGCAGCACGATCTTGAGCGGCAGGCGGTAGCGCCGCAGCGTCGCCAGCTCATGGATGTTCATCATGATCGAACCGTCGCCCGAAACGGTGATGACGGTCGCGTCGGGCTCGGCGAGCAGCGCGCCGATGCCGGCGGGAATGCCGTAGCCCATCGTGCCCAGACCGGCGCTGGTGAGGTGCGCCTGGGGGCGGACGAAGCGGCAATGCTGCGCGACCCACATCTGGTGCTGGCCGACGTCGCAGGTGAAAATCGCCTTGTCGCCGGCGCGCTCCGACAGCGTCTTGAGCATGGCCGGCGCGTAAACCCCGTTGCCCGGCGCGTCATATTCGAGCGCCCACAGTTTCTTCTGCGCGGCGCACTGGTCGCGCCATTTCTGCGCGTGGGGGGTGGTGGCGGTCAGGCGGTCGAGGATCGCGGTGAGGTCGCCGGCGAGGCCGACTTCGGGCCGGCGCAGCTTGCCGATCTCGGCCGGGTCGCCGTCGATGTGGATGACCTTGGCGCGCGGCGCGAACGTATCGAGCTTGCCCGTCGCGCGGTCGTCGAAGCGCGCGCCGACGCACATCAGCAGGTCGCAATTGTCGATGGCAACGTTGGCGCCGCGCATCCCGTGCATGCCGAGCATGCCGAGGTAATTCTGCGTGTCGGTGGGGATCGCGCCGAGGCCTTTGAGGGTCGCGACCGCGGGGATGCCGCTGCGCAGCGCGAACTCGCGCAGCGCGCGTTCGCCGCGCGCGATGCCGACCCCGCCGCCGAAATAGAGGATCGGCGCGCGGGCCTCGGCGATGAGCGCGTTGGCGGCGGCGATGGCGGCCTCGTCGATCGGTTCGGCGACGCGTGCCGGCAGCGTCCACGGCTCGGACGCGGCGGTCTTGATCGTTATATCCTTGGGCAGGTCGATCAGCACCGGGCCGGGACGACCCGAGCGCGCGATCTCGAATGCCTCGGCGAAGATGCGCGGAATGTCGGCGGTGTCGCGGATGACATAGCTGTGCTTCACGATCGGCAGGGTAATCGCGAAGATGTCGACTTCCTGGAAGGCGTCGGTGCCCATCAGGTGGGTCGCGACCTGGCCGGTGATGGCGACCATCGGCACGCTGTCCATGAACGCGTTGGCGATGCCGGTGACGAGGTTGGTCGCGCCCGGCCCCGAGGTCGCGAGGCACACTCCGGGCTTGCCGGTGACGCGGCCATAGGCGTCGGCGGCGAGCGCGGCGGCCTGTTCGTGCCGGACAAGGATATGCTTGAGCTTCGACCCCGGCAGTGCGTCGTAAACCGGCATGATCGCGCCGCCGGGATAGCCGAAGATATATTCGACACCCTCGCGCTCGAGCGCCTCGACCACCAGCCGCGCGCCCGTGACCGGCGCGGGCGCCGGCGAGGTTTCAGGATGGGCGGCGGCTGGGGTCATGGCTCAGGCGGCCTCTGTTTCGGTTTTTTGGGCTTCGGTTTTTTGGGTATCGGTCGGAGCCTCAGGCTTGGTGTCAGTGTTCAGCCACGCCATGTGGCTGCGCAATTCGGCGCCGATCTTCTCGAGCGGCAGGTCGAGATCGGCCTGCATCATCGCGTCGTAATTCTTCTTGCCGGCCTCGTTCTCGGCGATCCAGTCGCGCGCGAACTGGCCCGACTGGATGTCGGTCAGGACCTCCTTCATGCGAGCGCGGGTTTCGGCGTTGATGACGCGCGGGCCCGAGACGAGGTCGCCATATTTGGCGGTCTCGGAAATGAAGCTGTGCATCTTGGCGAGACCGCCCTCGTAGAGCAGGTCGACGATCAGTTTCAGCTCATGGAGGCATTCGAAATAGGCGACTTCGGGCTTGTAGCCGGCCTCGACCAGTGTTTCGAACCCGGCATTGATCAGCTCGCTCGCGCCGCCGCACAGGACCGCCTGCTCGCCGAACAGGTCGGTCTCGGTCTCTTCCTTGAAGGTCGTTTCGATCGCGCCGGCGGTGGTGCCGCCAATCCCCGAGGCATAGGCCATCGCCTTGTCGCGCGCGCCGCCGGTTGAGTCCTGGTGGACGGCGAATAACGCGGGGACGCCGCGGCCGATTTCATATTCGCGGCGGACGAGGTCGCCCGGGCCCTTGGGGGCGACGAGGATGACGTCGATGTCGGCGCGCGGGGCGATCTGGCCATAGAGCACCGAGAAGCCGTGCGCGACGAGCAGCGCGGCGCCGGGCGCGAGATTGGGGGCGATGTCATCGGCATAGACCGAGCGGTGCGCCATGTCGGGGGTCAGCAGCGCGACAAGGCCGGCTTCCTTCGCCGCGGCGGCTGGAGTTACGGTGCGGAAGCCGTCGGCGCGCGCAGTGCGGTCGGCCTTGCCGCCGGGACGCGCGCCGACGATCACGTCGTGGCCGCTGTCGCGCAGGTTCCGAGCATGGGCGCGGCCCTGGCTGCCGTAGCCGATGATCGCGATTGTCTGGCCCGTAAGGCTCTCGCGATTGACGTCGGCTTCCGTGTAAATCCGTTCCACCCTTATTCTCCCTAATCAGTCATTCGCTGGTCAAAATAAAACCCCCGCTCCGGGGGAGCGGGGGTCGGTCTGTTTCCGGTTCCTGCTTGAACCGATCAGCCGATCGCCGCCCCATCGAGCATGGGAATAAGTACGAGCGTAAGAAGGAGGGCGCGCGGAAGCACGAACGCGGGCAGAGCCCCCGTCGTCGATCCCTTGCTCTGCGCCTCGGTCGTCATTGCCCGCGAATCTCTCTGCCCGGAACCCCGGTTTGGGATCCCGTTACGCCGCTTCTTAGTCATGGCGGGGTTAATGAAGCAAGTAGATAGTGGCTTGTGGGCGCAAATTTCACGACTATGGAATGGCCGCAACGGTCTGGCCGGGGGTGGCCCGTCGGTATCCCAAGCGCAGGAATTTGTCATGGTTTCCGATAATTGGCCGTCGCGTGAAATGGTCGAGGGTCCGGCGCGAGCTCCGGCGCGGGCGATGCTTCATGCGGCGGGCTATGACGCCGATGCGCTGGCCAAACCGATGATCGCGATCGTCAACAGCTGGTCGACGGTGACGCCTTGCAACATGCATTTGCGGGGCCTTGCCGAGCATGTCCGGCGCGGGATCCTCGAGGCGGGAGGGACGCCGGTCGACTTCAACACGATCGTAGTCACCGACGGGATCGCAATGGGCACCAAGGGGATGAAGGCCTCGCTGATCAGCCGCGAGGTGATCGCCGATTCGGCCGAGCTCGCGGTGCGCGGGCATTCGCTCGACGGAGTGGTGTTCCTGGTCGGGTGCGACAAGACCATCCCGGCGGCGGCGATGGCGGCGGCGCGGATGGATCTGCCGTCGGTGATCCTTTACGGCGGGTCGATCATGCCGGGACGGCTCGGCGACCGGAAACTGACGATCCAGGACGTTTTCGAAGCCGTCGGAGCGCACAGCGCGGGGACCATCGACGACGCCGAGCTGAAGGCGGTCGAGCAGGCGGCTTGTCCCGGCGCCGGAGCGTGCGGCGGGCAGTTCACGGCGAACACGATGGCGCTGGCGATGACCTTCCTCGGCCTGTCGCCGATGGGCTTGAACGACGTGCCGGCGGTGCATCCCGACAAGCCCGAGGCTGCGGCGGAGGCTGGGCGGATCGCGGTCGCGGCGGTCAAGGCCGGGCGCAATGCGCGCACGATGATCACGCCCGAGGGCCTGCGCAACGCGGCAGTGGCGGGGTCGGCGACGGCGGGATCGACCAACCTCGTGCTCCACCTGCTGGCGATCGCGCGGGAAGCAGGGCTCGGCGAGGACCAGTTCGCGCTGCCGATCTTCGACGAGGTGTCGCGGCGGACGCCGGTGATCGCCGACCTCAAGCCCGGCGGGCGCTTCATGGCGCCCGACATGAGCGCGGCGGGCGGATCGGCGCTGCTCGGCCAGCGGCTGCAGGAAGCGGGGCTGCTGACCGATGCGCCGACGGTGACCGGCAAGTCGCTGTTCGAGGAGTTCGCGGGTGCGAGGGAGACGCCGGGGCAGGAAGTGATCCTGTCGGCGGCCAAGCCGCTCAAACAGCGCGGCGGGTTCGGCATATTGTTCGGCAATATCGCGCCCGAGGGCTGCGTGGTGAAGCTGGCCGGACACGAGCAGATGCTAATGGACGGGCCGGCCAAGGTCTATGACGGCGAGGAAGCCTGTTTCGCGGCGGTGACGCATGGCGAGATCGAACCGGGCGACATTGTCGTGATCCGCAACGAGGGGCCGGTCGGCGGGCCGGGGATGCGCGAAATGCTGGCGATCACCGCGGCGATCCAGGGTCGCGGGCTGGGCGAGAGCGTGGCGCTGGTCACCGACGGGCGGTTTTCGGGCGCGACCTATGGGTTCATGGTCGGGCATGTCGCGCCCGAAGCGGCGCTCGGCGGGCCGATCGCGAAGCTGCGCACGGGGGACCGGGTGGTGATCGACGTCGAGCGGCAGGTGATCGAAACGGATGCCGACCTGGACGCGCGCGAGGCGCCGGCGCTGACGCCGCGCGGGGCGGGGTCAAGCGGGGCGTTCGCGAAATATGCGCGGCTGGTCGGGTCGGCGTCGCAGGGCGCGGTGACGAGCGGGG